>NZ_JBNHEP010000296.1:775-71213 GCF_050015995.1 Dapis brunnea BLCC-M229
AGTGGAAGTGAAATCTTCTGTATTTCCTGTTTCCTGTTCCCCATTTCCTGTTCCCAACTTAATGCCGGCAAGATTTTCAGCGGTGACGTTGTTGGTGGAATTTGTTTGTGACTGTTGGCCAATAGTAACCATGACATTTGTTGTCAAAGTGGAAGTGAAATCTTCTGTATTTCCTGTTTCCTGTTCCCCATTTCCTGTTCCCGACTTCTGGAAGATATCTATTATTTTGATATCTGGTTCGAGGTTTTTCGGTGCAATTCCTGACTGAGATAATAGAATCTTAACTCCAGCATCTTCTAAGCGAAAAGCTAAGTTTTCTTCTGGTAATTTTGTGTCTAAAGGTAAGTATGCAGCACCAGCTTTAAGAATAGCTAATATAGCTATAATTACTTCAAGCGATCGCTCCATAAAAATACCAACTATTGTTTCTGCTTCAACTCCTTTTTTTTGCAGATAATGAGCTAGTTGATTTGCTTGAGAATTCAGTTCTGCATAAGTAAGTTTTTGGTCTTCAAATACTACTGCTATATTATTGGGGTAAAGTTCTACTTGTGACTCAAATATTTGATGAATTAACTGGTTTTGTGGATATTTTTTTTCAGTTTGGTTTAACTCATCTAGAAGGCTTTTACTTTCAGATTCATGGAATATATTTAACTGGCTAATCGTAGCATCTATATTTTCAACGACACTGGCAACTAAAGTTTCAAATTGCTTTGCAAAAGATTTAATTACATCAATATTTATCAGTTCGGAATTATATTGAAATTCTGCTATGAGAGATTCTTGAGTTTTGATACAATTTAACTTGATTTTAAAATTTTCAAAAATGACTGACTGATTTTCTAAACTAAAAGATAAATCTCCTCCCAAATAGGTTTTTGAGATATCAATAAACTCAAAACCAATACCAGGACTTTCTGTTTCTGAGTTAATAAAATATTCTTGTCTTTCTGAAGATTCTGTGAGGCGAACGCTAATTTTTTCTAATAATTTAGTAAATTTTAAATTCTCTTCTAACTGACAAGAAATAGGTAAAGATTTTGCCAGTAAACCCATTACTTCTTCCAGGTCTTCATATTGTCTGCCAGAAAAGACAGTATTGACAGTAATATCCGATTGTTTTGTGAGTCGCCAAAGTAAAGTCTGCCAACAACCTAGTAAAAAATTTTCAATACTAATATTAGGTAAAATATTTGCTTCTAACTTAGCAATAATATTTGCATCTAAATTTACACTATATTCTTCTGGTGTAAATTTTTCCTCTTCAAAATGATACTTTTCAAAAGGTAAATTTACCAACTGGAATTGCTGATTTTGCCAATAAGCTATTTCTGCTTCTGTATCCTCTTCTTCCAATAATTCATTTTGCCATTCTGAAAATTGCAGATATTGCACCGCTTCCTCATCAAAATCTGATTCTTTAAGACATAAATCATAGCTTTCACTAATTTGTTTAACCAGATTATTCAAGGTAAAATTATCAGCGATAAGTGCAGGCAAACTAATTAATAAAAGATGTTCTTCTTCAGATAGAGTTAAGAAAGCTGTAGGAAATATTGGTTGTTGGTCAAGTTGAGCCATCAAACCATTTTGATTTTGTAGTATTGCCCCTATTTGCTCTGTTTGTTTTTCCGATTTAAAGTTGCTTAAATTTAGATGATTCCAGTAAATTTTACCGTTATCTAAAATAACTTGTATCGGCATTTTGATACCTGGGCGACTCTGGAATGTTGTCCGAAAATTATCATGTCGGTTGAGGATTTTTTCTAGTGCAGATTTGAGAACATTTACTTTGACTTTGCCTTTAATTTTTATCGTACATTTAGCTAAGTAGTTGATATTATTTTCTTGTAATTTCCAGAGATATTTTTGCTGGGGGGATAATCTAAATCCAGCGATAGTTGTAATAGTCATAGTTATTTTTTATATAATAATGGTTTTAAAACGAAAAAAAATTAGGTAAACAATAATAATAAAATTCATAGTTGCGCTGACTTCACAAGGATGATTATTCAGGTGCAAAAGCGCAACTACAAAAGTTTTGATTAGTAACGAGTCACGGGTATTATAGAACTTAATTCTATATAAATTCTATCTGTTGAAAGATAAGTTAGGTATACTATTAAGGAAGATTTGACGGATTTTGTAAACGATACTTAATAGTTTTAATTTGATATTACCTTTTGATTTTGCTGCTAATAAATCTGCCATATCGTAATCAAAACATTTCTTGATTTCTGGTTTGGGGGATTTCTTGATCCAAGATAAAAAACGTATATACTCGGACTTATACAAATCAGATTTAAGATCTATATTTTTTTGTGAAAAATCTCCCAACTGCAAAAAATTGTCTGGTAGAAAATCAATCGAATTTATCAATGATATAATTTTCTCTGCTGCTTCCTCTGGAGAAAGTAAGCCTGATTCTACTTTTTCGACTGTTTCCGTAGCCTCTTGGAAAAAACCATCGCCTAAACCTTCATAACTAGGAGTTAAACGATATAATTCATTATCTAAATTAAATTTTGATAATTCTTCTGCTTTACCTGCCTGAATTTTTAGGCTCTTTGCTAATCCTGCTTTTGCTTGACGCATAAAACTTCCAAGGCCCCAAACACGTCTCCAAGCATCCCAAAGATTATAATTGCAGAAAGAAATGTATGAGCAGTTTACTAAGTTATCATTATAATCAAGAAGTTTCTGCTGCAAACGCTCAACTTTAGAAAAATTTTCTGTTGAATAATCATTTTCTGAAATAGCCTTCATAATTAGAGAAGCCAAGGGAAGCATAATCGTACAGCTATTTACTAATCCAAAAGAGTACAGTGGATCGATGAATCCAGTAGCATGAGGAAGAAGGTAAAATCGTTCTCCCGTGCATGAATGTGAGGAATACTGCAACCGGTCTGTCGATATCCAATTTTGAACTGGTTTAGCATTTTTAAATTGAACAGCAACACCTGGATAATTTGAGAGAAAATTTTGAAATTCTTGTTCGGGAGATATATCTGTTTTCGGAAAACGGCGGGGATCGAGGTTAAGTCCCACACTACAAATTTGGTTCGTTGATTTTTCGTGATTGTTAAATGGAATCACCCACATCCAACCACCATCAAATATGTGATGCAGAGTTCCTTGATACCAAAAAATCTCATCTTCATTTCTACCGTTAGTAACGCAGTCATCGTATCTCTCTACACCAACCATGTGAGTAAAAATACTTCTTGAGTGAGTCTTAAATCTAGTTGGAACTTCTCGCAAATTAAATTTACGACTAAGTAGAGAGTTATACCCACTGGCATCTACTAAATACTCAGAGGTAAATTTTTCCCCATCTTCTAATTCGACTTTAACTCCCTGTGAATTTATATCTAAGTCTAATACTTTAGTTTTTTCTAAAAGTCTAGCTCCGTATTTAACAGCAACTTTTGCCATATAGTGGTCTACATCTTGGCGAAACAAGTGGCTGCTAGGGCGGACTCCATGTTTATTGGTTTCTTGTAATTTTTGCTCTTCTCCTTGCCGATGATAGATGAAATTGAATGAGCGCTTTAACCCACAAGCAGAAGGTGAAATATTTTCACAAATATTCTTAAAAGAACTTAGGTGTGCAATTTCAGGAACCGAATATTGATGACTGAGAATTTCCATCATTAAATCTGTATCAGGAGTCATAGCTTCTCCGATTGCAAATCTAGGATGTGCATTCTTATCAATTATGAGGACGCTGAGATTATGTCTAGCTAAAATAGTTGCTAGAATTGATCCTGCTAATCCTGAACCCAGAATAATTATGTCAAAATTTTGCATCTTTTTTTCACTCATTATTTATTTTTGTTAATCTAGAGAAAATTTACTAATTTTCTCAACTAAATTAGTTGACTCAAATCCGTTTAATTAAGCTGAAATTTTATTGTTCCTCCATCAATTCTCCCATAGCAACAACAATTTTCCGCTCCCCAACATAAGGATTACGACCATGAGCGATTAGCATATTATCAAGCATAATCATATTTCCTGGTTGCCAAGGAAAACTAATTGCGGCTTGTTCATAAATAGCTCCAATTTCCTCAATTACTGAATCTTCAATTGGGGAACCATCACCATAATAAACATTCCGAGGCAGTCTTTCTTCTCCAAATTCAGATAATAAAGATTGAAGTACAGCGGTATCTAAATATGAGATGTGATGTAACTGAATTTGATTAAAAAATATCTTTTCTCCAGTGTGGGGATGAGTAGTTATTGCTGGCCTTATTTTAGCAGTTTTTAAACCATTATTTTCTAACCATTCAAATTCTATTCTAGCATTTTTACAATAATTTTCAACCTCCAATTTATTGTTGGTGTGGAAAAAGTCTTGCCAACTAACATCTAAATCTTCAATGTAATTTCTGACATACATTAATTGTTTTTCCTCCAATTTTTCTCGTAACTGAGGATTCAACATTTGATAAACTTTTCGGCAATCAACAATAGGAGTTTCTCCACCAGATTCTGCTGCTTTTAAACATAAGAAAAATATTCTCTGAGGCCAACGATGTAAATGAGAGCTTTCATTATGAAATAGGATAGCTTTATCTTCTGGATAAGGTGTGGAACCATAAACTTTCTTACTCACACCTTCCCTTGGTAAATCTCCATATTCTCCAAATAAACTGGGAGTAATAGCACCAGCAACTTTTTCAAATTCTGAGACCGAATTAATATTAAAATCTTTCAACAAAATCGCGCCATGTTGATGTAAATTAGTCTTAAAAAATTCTTGGTTATTCTTTGCCCAGTCAACTATATCGACTTCCTCACTATTAGGTTGGATTACTAAAGGAAGGCTTTGTTCTGGTTTTAAATAACTGGTTTTAATTAAATCTTTTTGTGGCAGACTAACTGCCTTTGGTTTGATAGATTTAAACTTTTTAAAGTTAGCCTTTGTCCGTTTAGCTTTAGCAGCTTTTTCAGCTTCTTTTTCAGATTCGGTTAGCATTTCTAATTCCTTGATTTGAGTATCTGGGTTATTAGCAATATTAGTTAATAATGTTTGTAAATGGCTGGACATCTGAGCGATCGCCTGTTGCTCAAAAAGGTCTGTGCTATACCTTAAATTCCAGGTAATTCCTGCTTCAGTTTCTTCCACAAATATGGCTAGGTCAAATCTGGCAATTTCAGTATCTATAGCGAAAGGTGCGATTTTTAAATTGGGAAGTTCAAATTCTGGTATGGGAGCATTTTGCAAAACAAACAATATTTGAAACAGTGGAGTTGTATTCGCCTTTCTTTCAGGTCGTAAAACATCCACCAACTTAGCAAAAGGCAAATCCTGATGAGCATAAGCTTCCAATGTCACCTCCCTAACTCGCTTCAGCAACTCCTTAAAAGTGGGATTGCCAGATAAATTAGTTCGCAACACTAACAAATTTACAAAAAACCCAATCAGAGATTCTGTTTCTGCTTGGTTGCGATTAGCAATATCAGTACCTACAACAATATCATCAGAATTTGTATAGCGATACAACAGAGTTTGCAAAGTTGTCAACAATGTCATAAACAAAGTCACACCTTCTTGACGACTCAAAGCTTGGAGTTTTTCTGCAATTGTTGGAGAAACGGTAAAAGATTCAATTTTACTTTGCCCACTCCTTATTTCTGTTTCCTTCTTCTTAAATGGTAATTCTAGAGTAGGAGGTGCTCCTGCCAGTTTTTGTTTCCAGTAAGAAATCAGATTTTCTAGCACCTCTCCGCTTAACCACTGTTGTTGCCAAAAACTATAGTCACCATACTGAATAGGTAATTCAGTTAATGGGGATGTCTGGTTTTGACTATATGCAGTGTAGAGAGCAGAGAGTTCTTTGATAAATACTCCAATAGACCAACCGTCAGAAATAATATGGTGCATTGTCACCAATAGTATTGATTCTGTGGCAGAAAATTTCAGCAGACTAACTCGTAACAGATGACCTGTGGTGAGATTAAAAGGTTTTGCTGCCTCTTGTCGGGCGTATTTTTGCAGGTCTGTTTCTTGTTGATTAGGAGATAGATTTTGCCAATCACTAACTTCTAGTTGGAAGTTAATATCTGGTTCAACTATCTGTACTGGAGTACCGTCGTTTGCTTGAAACCGAGTGCGTAATACTTCATGGCGACGAACAATTTCTACTATAGCTGACTTGAGAGCATCATCGTTAAGATTGCCTTTGATGCGTAACGCTCCTGAATCATTGTAAGTCTCGCTTCCTCCTTCCAGTTGGTCGATAAACCAGAGTCGTTCCTGTGCCCAAGATAGAGGTAGAGGTTCTCCGTTACGGGGTAGGGGTTGAATGACTGGTAGCTGTAGTGTAGTTGAGTTTTCGGTTAATTGCTCTATGCTCTTTTCTAGTTGTGCTATGGTGGGAGATTCAAATAGGGTTTTAAGAGGGATTTCTATTGCTAAGGATTGTCGGATGCGAGATATTACTTGAGTTGCTAGGAGGGAATGACCTCCCAGATTGAAGAAGTTGTCGTGGATGCCTATTTTAGTTACTTCCAAAATTTCTGCAAAGATGTTTGCTAGGATTTCTTGAGTAGGGGTTTGAGGCGGAATATATTCATCGGTATTGGTTAAGTCTATATCTGGTGCTGGTAAAGCTTTACGGTCTATTTTGCCATTGGGAGTTAGTGGTAAAGCCTCTAACAAGACAAAGACGGACGGTACCATGTATTCTGGTAATTTTGATTGTAGGTAGAGTCGCAAATCCTTGCTATTGAGTGATTTTTCAGAGCTAATTATATAAGCTACCAGTCGTTTATTTCCTGGAGTGTCTTCTCTACAGATAACTACAGTTTGCTGTACTTTAGGATGGGTTGATAGAGCTGATTCTATTTCTCCTAGCTCAATGCGGAAACCTCGGAGCTTCACCTGGTTATCAATACGACCGAGATATTCTATGTTGCCATCGGGTAAATATCTAGCTAAATCTCCTGTTTTATATAATACGTTCTCTTTGCTGTTCCCTATTCCCTGTTCCCTGTTCCCTTCCCTAATAATAAATTTTTCTGCTGTTAATTCAGGTCTGTTGAGATAACCACGAGCTAAACCAACACCACCAATGTGAAGTTCTCCTGGTACTCCAATGGGGACTGGTTGACCGGAGCGATCGAGAATGTAGATTTTTGTGTTGGCAATAGGAAGACCAATTGGTGTTGTGACTTTTCCACTTTCTGTTAGCTTTGAGTCATCCTCCACAGAATAAATTGCCGACCAAATGGTAGCTTCTGTCGGGCCATACAGATTCCATAATTCGGTGCCACTGTTCTTAAGTTGACTAGCTAATTGAATAGATAAAGCTTCTCCACCACATAAAATTTTAATTCCCAAGTTTTGCTCTGATAAACCTGAAGTTAAGAGCATTTTCCAGGTTGCAGGAGTTCCTTGCATCACTGTTGTGGACGATTTTTGTAAGTAATTCAATAACTGATTACCATCGGTAGCTATTTGACGGGACACTACGGCCAGTTTTGCTCCTACAGTTAGTGGGAGATATAACTCCAAAGCTGCGATATCAAAGCATATAGTGGTAATCGCACTGAAAGTATCCTCTGGAGTTAATCGGAGATAACTATTCATGGATACTAAGAAGTTGACTACAGAATAGTGGCAGATTTGAACTCCTTTTGGTTTACCTGTAGAACCTGATGTATAAATTACATAAGCTAAATTATCTGGATTTACTCCACTATCAATATTCTCAATACCGTAAGTAGCAATAGCATCCCAGTTACTATCTAAACACACCGTCCTTGCAGAATGTTCTGGCAAAATTTCCAATATTGACTCGCCAGTTAGCAAAACTGATACAGCAGCATCTTCTAACATATAAGCTAAACGTTCCCTTGGATAACTGGGGTCTAATGGTACATAAGCTCCTCCTGCTTTTAAGATTCCCAATAATCCTACTACCATTTCCAGAGAACGTTCTACACAAATACCTACCAATGTGTCCGGTTTCACTCCTAAACTTTGCAGGTAATGAGCTAACTGATTAGCTTTAGCATTCAACTGTTGATATGTTAATTGTTCTCCTTCAAATACTACTGCAACAGCATTCGGTGTTTTTTCTACTTGTTCTTCAAATAACTGATAAATACATTTATCGGTGGAATACTCAACTGCTGTATCATTCCACTCCACTAATAATTGATGACTTTCTGCTTCTGTCAGTAAAGGCAACTCAGAAATAGGGCACTCGGGATTAGCAACAATACCAGTCAGCAATGTCTGAAAGTGTTGTGCCATCTGCTCAATTGTCTGAGCATCAAATATATCGGTATTGTATTCAAATGCTGCTATCATACCAGATTTGTTTTTATCCAATAACCCTATGTAGTTGTTCTCTAAAAAAGAACTTTTATCTGGAGAAATTTCTTCCAGAGAGAGAGTTAGATCGAACTTTGATATCTTTTTTTCTATAGGTATAGGTTCGAGTTTTACTCCTGAGAGCTTGATTTCTGGTAAGGGGGTATTTAGGAGAATAAACATTACCTGAAACAGAGGCGATCGCCCTAAGTCTCGTTCCGGTTTCAAGACTTCCACCAATTTTTCAAAAGGCATATCTTGGTGAGCATAAGCTCCTAGAGCAACTTTACGCACCTGAGTCAGAAGTTCTAAAAAGCTTGGGTTGCCCTCCAAGTTGGTGCGCAATACTAAGTTGTTAATGAAAAATCCGATTAAGTTTTCTGTTTGAGTTAACTTACGACCTGCTACAGGTGTTCCTACTGCAATATCTTGCTGTTGCGTATAGCGATACAATAGAATTTTAAATGCTGTCAGCAAGGTCATAAATAGAGTGACACCTTGTTGTTGACTTAGAGTTTTAATGGCATCACATAATTCTTTTGGCAATACTAGAGTTTTAGTTGCACCTCTATATGTTTCTGTAGTAGGTCTTGCTCTATCGGTGGGAAGTGCTAGTACGGGCATATTTTTTAGCTGCTTCTGCCAATAATTCAGTAAGTTTTCCAGCACTTCTCCTTGTAACCATTGATTCTGATGTATGGTATAGTCTGCATACTGGATAGAAAGTTCGGGTAGGGGTGATGGTTGATTATTACTAAATGCTTCGTAAAGTGCTTCGATTTCTCGAAAAATTAGTCCCATAGACCAACCGTCATAAATTATATGGTGGAGGACTAGGATTAATACATATTTGTCTTCTGTTAATTGCACTAAAGAAAATCGTATGAGTGGTGGTTGTGTTAAATCTAAAGGTTTTTGACTTTCTTGTTCGATTAATTGTTTGACTTTAACTTCTCGTTCATCTTCTGATATTGGAGGTAAATTAGTAATTGGTAATTTGACACTTAGAGATGGTAAAACAACCTGAACTACTTCTCCATTTACTGCTGTAAAGCGCGTTCTCAAAACTTCGTGTCTGCGGACAATTTCATTTAAAGTTTTTTCTAGTGCAATTGTATTTAATTTTCCTCTACAGTTCATGGCAGCACATTCATTATAAACATGACTTCCTGGTTGAAACTGCTCAAGAAACCACAATCGTTTCTGACCAAAAGATGCTGGAAAGACAAATACATCTTCGCTATTTTCTTTTACTTCTTCGGGAGCCGAATAATTCTGATTAGTTACTTTCATAATGTTTTAATTTAATAATTTTTTTTTATAATAAATTTATACCAAGTGTAAAAAAAGAAAGTTGCAAATAATTTGGTTAACTAAAAGTGATAATTAGGCTCGTATTTGGGCTAAAGCCCTAATATAAATATTTTGCCAAACTACAAACAAAAACTTTGTTATAAGTAATTATCCGAACACGATCTAACTCAGGCACATATTTGATTGAATGGAATTGTTTCATGGCAAAAAAAATAATAATAATAACTATTTCTACTGACTACTGACTATTGACTACTGACTATTAGAAGTAAACATTTATCAATTAAGTTTTATTCGATATGCTTGTCGATCTACTGGAACTATTATCTGATTTTTAACCGTCTCTACTTTTGACTGATAATCTTGAATTTTTTGGCAAATTTCTCCTACTGTTGGTGCATCAAAAAATTCTTCTATAGATATTTCTACTTGAAATGTTTCCTTGAGTCGGGAATTAAGTTGTGTGGCCAATAATGAATCACCTCCAAGTTCAAAAAAGTTATCATAAATTCCTACTTTTTCAATGCCTATAAGCATTTCAAAAATAGTTGCAACTTTCTCTTCCATTTCATTACGAGGTTTTACATAAGCATTGGCAAGATTGGGACGTAGAGCAGTAACTTTAGACGATTGCTCCTGCCCTAAAGTCTGCTTAGATTTCGATTTGAGATTATAAGATTGTTTGATTCTTTCTGGAAAATCTTTTGTTGATACTACTACCTGGGAAAAGTTATTTAGCTCTAATTTATTTCCTTGTAAAATTAGATTAAATGCTTCTATTCCCTCCTGGTTAGCAATAGCTTGCTTTAAATTTTCTTCATGTTGCTTTTGATATTTTTCTGGCAATTTGACATTGGCAGCCATTCCTACTTCCTGCCATGTATCCCAATTAATAGATACTGTAAATTTGTCACTTTTACGATTAGCAAATATGTCAAGAAAGGCATTGGCTCCAGCATAATCCATTTGCCCAATTCCTCCAATTATTGAACTAATAGAAGACCAAAAAATCAAGAAATCTAATTTAGTATCTCGAAAAATTTCATCTATAACTAATGTACCTTTGATTTTGGGAGCAAAAATTGCCTCGACTGTTTCTGCTGTTTTGAGTTTATTTTCAGTTTTACCAATAGTTCCGGCAGCATGAATTACTCCATGAATATTGCCGAATTTTTCATATACTTGATTTACTGCTATTTCCATTTGTTCTTTATTGGCAACATCAGCTTGCAAAGTTAAAACTTCTGCACCAAATTTTTCTAGCTTTTCTAACTTTTGAATTTTGGTAATTATGGGATTACTTTCTCCCTCTTTTTGCAGAAAATTTCCCCACTCAGATTTTGGAGGAAAATCCGAACGCCCAATTAATACTAATTTTGCTTGTACTGTTTCAGCTAAATATTCAGCGATCGCTAAACCAATACCTCCCATTCCTCCTGTGATTAAATAAACTCCTTTTTCTCGTAATCTTTGATTTTCGGAAGCTGGTTCTAAACTGATAGGTTCAAAAGTTTCTACCCACCTGCGTCCTCCACGATAAGCAACTGCTGAAGTTGTGAAATCTGCTACTAACTCTGTAATTAGTCTATCAATTTTTATGGTAGATATGTTGTCTGAAACATCAGATTCTTCTATATCTATAGAACGACAATTGACATTAAATAATTCTTGGGGAATGACTTTACAAGCACCTAATATAGTAGCTTTTTCAGGAATAATTTTTTCAGCTCCAGTCACTTTTTGAATATTGCTAGAAATTACTCCTATTCGTAATGATTCATTAAAAGTTTTGCTATTTAATGCTTGTGCTAAATAGAGTAAACTGTAGAATCCTAATTTATGATATTCTTCGTAATTTTTAGCTGGAATCAAGCTCCAGAAATGAGAAATATTTTGAATATTTCCTAATTCAAAAACCTCATTTAATAAAATCTCGTAATTTTCCTGAATTTCTGGATTGATGGTATAAACTCCTTCTTGGATTTTGTGAAATTTATCTCCTATTTTAACTTGAATAACTTCCGCACCATAATGACTACTTAATCTCTCACAAAAAGCAGAACAAAATTCCGAATCATCTACAAAAACTAACCAATATTTGTGATTAGAAAAATCCACCGATGGTAAAATTTCATGTTTCCAACTAGGAACATAAAACCAATCAGTAATATCTGGCTTTTTCAATAAATGTCCAATTTTACTCCTGACTCCTGACTCCTGACTCCTAACTCCTTCTTCTGCATCAACCCAATAACGTTGACGCTCAAATGGATATGTGGGTAAAGGAACACGACAACGTTCTTCGTGAGCAGAAAATCCCAACCAATCTATTTTTACCCCTGCTAACCACAGTTTACCGAGAGTATTTAACAAAAATTCTGTATCTGACTGTTCGTCTTTAGGATGGCGCAATGAAGATAATACTACCCTTTGTCCTGCTTGCTTTCTGACAAAGGTAGCGAGAGTGCGTCCCGGTCCAACTTCCAGAAAAATGCGTTCTTGCTCTTTCAATAATTCCTCAATACCATCAGCAAATCTTACTGGTTGGCGTAAATGTCGCGCCCAATAAGTTGGAGCGATCGCCTCATTATTTGTAATCCAACTACCAGTAACATTAGAAATGAATGGTATTTGTGGAGGATTAAGATTTACCTTTTTAACTACCGCTGTAAATGGTTCAACAATGGCATCCATCATCTGAGAATGAAAAGCATGAGACGTATGTAAGCGACGACAGTTTATTTCTCGCTTCATCAGCAAATTTTCCAATTCTGCTATAGCTTCCAAACTACCGGAAACTACACTTAGAGATGGAGCATTATTAGCTGCTAACTCTACTCCATTAATTTGAGTTTCTGCTAAAAGAGACTCTACCTTAGCAGCAGATAAACTTACAGATAACATTGCCCCTGCTGGTTGTTCCTGCATCAAACGACCGCGAGTTGCCACTAACATTAAGGCATCTTCCAAAGAAAAAACGCCAGCTAAAGTAGCTGCTACATATTCTCCAATACTATGACCGATCGCTACTGTTGGATATATTCCCCATGACATCCATAATTTCGCGAGAGAGTATTCGATAATAAATAGTGCTGGTTGAGCAATGGCAGTTTGGTTTAAATCGGATAAAGAATATATGTCTATATCTAAGTGTGGTTTGAGTAACTCCCGACATCGGTCAAACTCTTCCCGAAATACTTGCTCTGTTTCATATATTTCTCGCGCCATGTTGACATATTGGGCACCTTGCCCCGTAAACATAAAGACCACCGAATTATTGGTTGATTCGTTGAAGTTGCTGAAAACTCGCTCAGGGTCTTTTGTCTCTAAAACTTTAACCGTATCTTCTATATCTGTAGTTACAACTATGCGTCGATGGGCGAATGCTTTGCGACCTACTTGTAGAGTGTAGGCAACATCAGCGAGTGGGATGTTAGTATTATCTTTTAAATGGTTAACTAAATTCTCTGTTGCTGTTTCTAAAGCAGAAGGGGTACGAGCAGAAAGTAATAATAGTTGATGTTTTCGCGAACTAGGAGTAACTTCTACATCAGGAGCTTCTTCTAAAATGACATGAGCGTTTGTACCACCTATACCAAAGGAACTTACCCCCGCGCGACGTGGCGTACCATTAGTTTCCCATTCTGACAATTTAGTATTTACAAAAAACGGACTGTTGTCAAAATCAATTTGAGCGTTAGGAGTTTCAAATTTGATACTAGGTGGCAAAATTTTGTGCTTCAATGCCATTACAGTTTTAATGAAACCTGTAATTCCTGCGGCTCCATCTAAATGTCCAATATTTGATTTTACCGAACCGATAGCACAATAACCTTTTTTATCGCTCTCTGACTGAAAAGCTCCTGTGAGAGCTGCAATTTCAATTGGATCGCCCAGAGGAGTACCTGTACCATGAGCTTCTATGTAAGAAATTGTTTCTGGTTCAACTTCTGCCATAATTTGAGCTGCTTGAATAACTTTTTTTTGACCTTTTTCACTTGGAGCTACATAACCAATTTTGTCATCCCCATCATTATTAATAGCAGAACCTTTGACAACAGCATAAATAGTATCTCTATCTGCAATTGCTTCTTCTAAACGTTTAAGAACAACTACTCCTATCCCATTGCCTCCTAGAGTACCATTTGCTTTAGCATCAAAGGGACGACAATGACCATCTTTAGAAATTATTTCCACAGGAGATAAAGTTAATTCATTTTGGGGAGTTTTAACAGCAACTCCACCAGCTAAAGCCATATCACATTCCCCACTCAACAAACTCTGACAAGCTAAATGAACTGCTACTAATGAACTGGAACAAGCAGTTCCTACACTAACACTAGGACCTTTTAAGTTTAACTTATAAGAAACGCGAGTCGGTACATAAGAGTTGTCACTTCCAATTGATCTTTGTAATGGGGTAGTTGATGATATTATTTCTGGGTTATTGTAGAGGTTATAAATAGCATAAGTACCCATTGATATGCCAGCATAAACCCCTATCGGTCTTTTTTCTATTTCAGTGTTATATCCCGCGTTTTCTAATGCTTCCCATGCACATTCTAAAAATATTCTATGTTGGGGGTCTGTTATTTCTGCTTCCCTGGGATTCATGCCGAAAAAATCTGCATCAAATAAGTCGATTTTTTCTAATATAGACCCTGCTTTAATGTCTTTTTCGTCAGTTTTATCTGTAGGAAAAATAGAGGTTAAATCTATTCCATTAATTATATTTTGCCAAAAATCATTCAAGTTTTTGCTTCTGGCATATCTACCAGACATACCAATTATTGCTATTTCTAAACCGTTTTCTTCTGTTAAATTATTCATTTTTATTATATATATTTAGTAATTATTAATAGTTTATAAATTTAATATTTTTCTTATAGATTAATATTTTTTAAGTTTGAATTTAATGTAGTAGTAGGTTGGGTTGAGGAACGAAACCCAACTTATAGAATTAAAGTAATAGTTTACTTGATGGTTTTAGTAAATTGAAAAAAAATCAATCTATCCTCATCAAACCTTCATCTGATTTGTAGGTAATTGTTGGGTTGCGCTGACGCTTAACCCAACCTACATTAATCTACATTATCTAGTAGCTTTCGTTTTTTTGAATCTAGCTTTCATCCTATCTTTACCTGCTTGAATTTTAGCTTTTAATTGGTCATCTTTTTGTTCTGTTGAATTTTGACCTAATTGCTCTGATAATTTGGCAACTGTAGCATAATTAAAAATATCTACCAAAGAAATATTTTCTGATTCATTTGGTAATACTTCTCGGAGTTTGTTATAAATTTTAGTTACTTGTAAAGAGTTGCCACCTATGTCAAAAAAGTTATCATTAACTCCCACCTTTTCTAAACCTAAAACCTCTTCCCATATTTTCACAACAGTATGCTCAATTTTTGTTTGAGGTGGCGCATAATTAGCATCTTTTCCAAGTAAATTTATTTGTGGTTGAGGGAGCGATCGCCGATCAATTTTACCATTAGCAGTTAAAGGTAAAGTATCGAGAGTAATATATTCAGCAGGCACCATATATTTAGGCAATTTATCTTGTAAATACTCCCGCAGTTCCACAGAAAGAGAACGAGTGCCAGGAGCAGCTTTTGATTTAAACCATTGCTTGGTCTGAGCTAAATCTATTTTTCCACCCACAAAACTATAAAGCAAAACTTGACTTGATTTCAACTTTAATAAATCTTGTAATTCATCAAATTCTACATGACCAATAGGACACAAACCAATCTCTTGTTTTGGTGCGCTGCTCATCAGTAATTGACCGATATGACCTGCCTCCAACAAACTGAAATCCTTGGCTAATTCTCCATACATTGGAGATATGGCATCTAATTTCCCAATCAAAAATATTGAAAAAGCAGATTGTTCAAAAATTGGTTGGTTGCCACCATAAATTCTACCATCAATTTCACTTGTGCTACTAAGCAACATCAAACGATGGTCGGCAGGATGATAATAATATAAACCTCCTTCGAGACCTTCCACTCGGTTAGGTTTGATGAACAAGTAAGTTTGAACTGGATAGAGATTACCCGCCGAAGGATAACGATATTTTGGTAGAGGATAATCATTCAGTTTCATTTGTTGCAGGCAACTTAAAAACTTACTCAACTGCTTCAGAGAAAGTGGATGATATAAAAACTCTCGATAACTTTGGCGTTCCAAATAAGCCTGCATCAGATTTTCGTCTACTTCAGTTTCTGGTAATTCTACACTGGTAATAGAAGATTCTAACTGCTCTAACCCAGGCTGCTTGAGCTTAAATTCTATACGCTCAACAGGATCTGTCAACACTCCTTCCTGTTGAGAGGGTTGATAAGCTTCTGCTGCATTTTGAGATGATGCTAATTCCTGGTTGAAAACAACATAAGCTACTAATCCTTTTTTATGCTGCTCTTCTCCGAAAACACTAATGACAACTTCCTTAATTCCAGGATAGCGTTTCAATGCTGCCTCAATTTCACCTAATTCAATCCGATGACCGTTAATTTTTACCTGAAAATCTTCTCTGCCTAAAAACTCTATATTGCCATCAGGTAAATATCTGCCTAAGTCTCCTGTTTTGTATAATCGCTCTTGAGTTTTCGGATGAGTTATAAAACTAGCTTGTGTTTTTTGCTCGTTTTTCCAATAACCGACAGCTAATCCCACACCTCCAATGTAGAGTTGCCCAGGTACGAAAACTGGTCTCGTTTCCATGAAGTCATCCAACACATAAAAACGTTGATTCAATAAGGGTTTACCATAAGGAACACTTTTCCATTCTGGATTAATTGTTTCAATGGGATAGTAAATTGACCAAATTGAGGCTTCAGTTGCTCCCCCTAAACTAATTACCTTGATATCTGGCCATACAGATTTAATTTGTGGTGGCAAGCTTAATGGCAACCAATCTCCACTCAACAAAACCAGACGTAATGAAGATGATACTATTTCCGTTCTAGCAGATACATATTCTACCAACATTTGCATTAGGGCAGGTACGGAATTCCAGAGAGTGATTCCATGAGTTTCTATTAACTCTATCCACTCAGAGGGATCTTTTGTTCCTGTTGCCGATGGTATGACGATACTCCCCCCAGCAGCAAGTACCCCAAAGATGTCGTATACTGATAGGTCAAAGTTCAAAGCTGATACTGCTAATGCGCGGTCAGATTGTCCTACACCAAAGCGTTGATTAATATCTAGGATGGTATTAACTGCACCTCGATGGTCGATGGTTACTCCCTTTGGCAAACCAGTAGAACCGGAAGTGTAAATAACATAAGCTAAATTATCTGGGGTCGCACTAATCTTTAAGTTATCAGGTTCCTCTATAGATGGGTTAAAAGTATCAACATCAATACGTTTAACATTGTTAGGCAAGACAATATCTGTTAGGCAAGATTGGGTAAGTACAATTTCCACATCGCTATTTTCTAACAAATATTGCAACCGTTCTTTTGGTTCTTTGGCACTAATTGGCAAATAAGCAGCTCCAGAAGCTAAAATTCCTAAAGTGGCAACTACTTGCTCCCATCCTTTTTCCATGACTATTGCTATTAGTCGATTGGGTACAGCTCCCAAATACTGCAACTTTTCGCCTAAATGTGTTGACAATTTATATAACTCATTGTAAGTCAGAGAATGGTCGCCTGAAATTACAGCAACTTCATTTCCGCGTATTTTAGCTTGGTCTGCAAACAAACTATATAAAGTTGCCTCAGAAATTGGCATCTCTGTAGCATTAACTTCTGTCCTTTGTAAAAATTGGTTTGCAGGAATTAAGTATTGTCTACTTGTCTCACTCCAAATTTCATCAGATTTAGCCAAAGATTCGATCAGATTGCAATAAGCTGCAAACATATTGTCAATCAATCCTTCTGGAAATAGATCTATTACTACATCCCAGTTAAACAGTAATTCTCCATTGTGTTCGGTGACTTGATGATCCATCCACACCTGAGAAGCTTGACTGATACCATAGACTAATTCACCAAATTTATGTATATAATTTTCTTGACCTATAGCGCTAGTAAAAACAATTGGCATGGCAACAGGATTTCCCCTTTGTCTGCGATTGATTTCTCGCATAACTCGCACTCCGCTAAAATAGCGATGCTCTAAATCTTGCCATAATTGTCTCTGTAACCCTAATGCTCTATTAGTAAATGTTTCAGTTCCTGAATTATCTACCGCTAAGAGGTTAACGGAAGTGAAATCTCCTAATATATCGTTAACCTGGGGATGTAAGGGGAGACGATTTAACAGAGCAACATTCATGGTAAATTTGGGACTTTTACCCCATAAAGTCAGCACTTCAGCAAATGCTGCTAACAAAATACCAGAGGGAGTTAAACCAACCTCACCCCCTCGTTGTTTTAATTTTTGCCAGGTTTCCGGACTCAGTTGACCACTAAATCGCCGACATCGATAATTTTTGAGAGAACTTGGATTTTTCGCTAGAGGTAATTCCGGTCCGGGAGGCAAACTATCAATTCGATTGAACCAATATTCTTGCGATCGCTTAAAAAGTTCAGTGTTTTGAAGTTTTTCTTCAGCTAAAACACAGTCCCGGAATGTAATTTCTAGTGGAGGTAGGAGACTTTCTGGATTCTGGTAAAGTTCCATCCACTCCTTAAAAAACAGCATCATGCTCCAGCCATCAAATATCTGGACATCATAGCTGAAATGTAGTCTGAGACGTTCTCCATCTAGAAGAGTAGCTCTAAATTCAAACAGAGGCCATTTATCCGTAGGCAAGACTTGATGAGACAGGACATTTCGGATTTCGTCTATCTGCGCTTGCACAAAATCATCGTCTTTCCCTCTCAAATCTAGGGTTGATATTTCATACAGTGGTACTTCTGCAAAAACTTTTTGCAATCCATCTGGTAATATGACTGAGCGCAACATATCGTGACGCTGAATTAATTGGTTGAGCACCTGGTTGAGTCGCTCTATCTTTAAACCCACTCTTTCCAGTTCATAATAACCGTGATTAGCAACATCACCCAATTCCAAAACTCCCATGCGTCCTACCCAATAAGCATATTGAATATCTGTAAGTTGGAAAGGTTCATAGCGTTGCTCTGGTTGAGGAATTATCGTTGGTAAATAACTAACACTAGCTCCTATTTCATTTTGTTGTAACCGTTCAATAATTTCTGCTTTATGCTCAGAAATCATTTCTCGTCGTTCGGGAGTCATTAAACCTTTGGCTGCCTGGATGCGTAATTGTTCGCCATCAATCCAAAATTTAACGCCGTCTTCTGAAAGTTCGTTTAATAGTTCGTTTACAGTCATTTTATTTTAAAATTAGTTTGTAGTTGGGCTTTAACCTTATAGTTTTATAGTTGTTTTTTTGACTAATTTTTAATCAGTTTTACAGCGGTTTTCATTTAAGTAGACCACAGTAGGGGCGAATGGAAGAAAGCCCTTACAGGGTTTTGGTTATGACAGTGTGGTTCATCAATCTCAAAAGCGCTGTAATTTTTTTATTCCCTCTTTGAAAGAGTTTTTTTTGTTTGATGCTTCTACTAGCATTTTACTCACTTTGGTAAATTTAGGTAAAAAATTGTTATATACTCATAAAACAAATTCCTCTATATCTTCACTTATTTCCCTGGATAATGGTTTTGATGATGTTAAGTTTGCCAAATTTAATTTTTCTAGTATAGCTGAAGCTAATTTAGCTATATTATTTTCTCCTATAAAATCTTCCATTGGTAATCGTACTTGTAGATCAGTTTCAATACGACTTCTAAGTTCCGATGCCATTAATGAGTCAATCATAGTAGCTAATGGTTCTTGTGAATTAATTTTACTAGGGTTTAACTGTAGTGATAAAGCTAATTCTTCTATTAAATATTTTTCTAATACAAGACAGCGCTCTTTTGCTGGAATTGCGAGAACTTGTTCGGGAGATATCTTGCTTTGACGGCGTGGTTTAACACCAGTATTACTAACTTTTGCCTCTTCCAGAGGAGCTACATTTGCAGCTCGTCGCAGAGTTTCAAAATTGATCCGCTTTAACTTAGCATTAGTAATCTTCCCAATTACTGTTCCTGCATCATCAAATAGCCAAAGATTGCCTTGAGTTATTTGTTCATTGTTTTTATTTAGTTCTAGTTTTGCTTTTGCCCAAAGTTGTTGCCCAGAATGACCATAAAACTCAAATTTTTCTATTTCTACAAGTAAGTACATACCTGAAAGTTCCCCTGGATAACAAACAGATAGTGTTTGTATCCAAGCATCAATATCTCCTAGTGGAAGTAGATAATTTTTATAGGTATCTGGATTTTCTGGGAGTTGAATTTTACCGATCGCCTCCCAATCTTTTCGCCACACTGTATCTAGTAACTGACAGCTTTTGCCTAACTTAACTCCCATTTTCTCCATCATCATTGGGTAAAATTCGGAACTAGGTATTTTTTCTGGATAGTTTTCGGGAGTAATTGCCGATAACTTTGTTTCTACCGGAGTTTTGCTATCAAAGCAAACCTTTCCCGAAGCATTAAGTACCCAATTTGTCAGATTGGTTTCTGTTGGCAAACTGAAAATTTTAAAAGATACTTGATCTTCACTTTCAGAACTCAAAATTAGCTGCACAGTACGAGGTTCATTTTCTTCTGGCATAATTAATGCTTGAGAAATACTGAGATCCTGAAAATGATAGGATAACTTGCCAAAAGCTTCTTGAACAGCAGCTACAACCATTTCCAGATAAATCACAAGATTCATTACTGGCATTCCATCTATGCGATGGTCATTCACAAGTGGTAGTCTATCTAATGTAAACTGTGATTCAAACTGAATCTCTGCCAAAGGTGAGTATAGTCGTTTATCTAATAAGGGGTGGGAAAGTTTGGCACCAAGAGTTGTCGTACTGTGATTTTGAGTTTTATTAATCCAATAACGTTGTCGCTGGAATGGATAAGTAGGTAACTGTAGGCGTTGGCGTTGATAGTCACGGTCAAATCCTGACCAGTCAATATTAGCACCCAGTTGATATACTTTTGCCAGACTAGACAATAATACTTGCCAGTTGCTTTGTGTTTTCTCCAACGAAGGCAACCAAGTCCCAATTTTTTCTAACGATAGCTGTTTTGCCATGTCGCTCCAAATAGGGTTAGGACTTATTTCCAAAAATATATTCTCTCCATCTGCGGACATAGTTTCGATGCTGGCAGAAAAATTTATCTGGTTTTGAGTTTCCAGTTGCCAATAGTCAGGAGTTGCGATTTCTCCTCGTGTAGCAAATTTTCCTGTAATGTGCGAAATAAAACCGATACTTGGAGGAGAGTAATTTATTTCAGATGGAGTTTGCTGTTTGGCGATCAGCTTCAGTGCATCTTCTAAACTAAATACCCCTGCTACACAAGCAGCCACATATTCCCCTACATCTTGTCCCATTACTACATCGGGTTCTATCCCCCAAGATTTCCATAACTCAGCTAGAGCATATTCTATGGAGAATAAAGCAATTTTACTATATGTTTCGTCAAGACCTCTCTCCTGCAAGGAGAGAGACTTTTTATCTCCCCCTTCCCTTGCAGGGAAGGGGGTTGGGGGGTTAGGTCTCCTTTCCTCTGACTCTGGGTACAATATTTGTAGTAATGATTCCTTTAGGTAAGGTTGAAGAATTTCATCACAACGCTCTAATGTTTTACGGAATGTTGGTTGAGTCTCGAAAAGCTGCCTTCCCATATTAATGTATTGGGAATCAGCACCAGAGAATAAAAATCCTATCTTAGGTTTCACTGTAGACTCAGCAGGAATTTCAATATTAACAAGTTGTTGAAGAATTTCTGCTGATGACTCTCCTACTACAGCAAGGCGATAAGAAAAATGAGAACGCCCTGTATTAGCAGTAAAACATATATCTGGTAGGGACGTTCCATGCAAAGTCCCTACAGCAGTTTCTAAATATTTTTGATATCTATTCTTTAACTCTTTGAGAGCATTATCCGTTTTTGCCGAAAGAGTCAATAAATGCAACGGACGTTCCAAATTATCCCCCCTTTCAAAGGGGGGTAGGGGGGATGCTTTTGACTTTTGACTTTTGACTTGATGAGATGACTCCAAAATTAAATGGGAATTAGTACCACTAAAAGCAAAAGAACTAACTCCAGCAAACAGTTTTCCATCTTTTGTTGGCAACCAAGGAGTCAATTCAGTAGGAATATTTATAGCAATACCAACTTCAGAAATATGTGGATTTAGTTGAGTAAGATTTAGATGGGGCGGTATTTCTCCATGCTGCATTGCCAATACTACTTTGATTAAACTAGCAATTCCTGCTCCTGCTTCCAAATGACCAATATTAGTTTTCACCGAACCTAACATTAGTGCTGGTGCTTCTATATTTTTGCCCCGCAAAACTTCTGTCAAAGCTTTAACCTCAAGAGGATCTCCTAAAGATGTTCCCGTACCGTGAGCTTCCACATAACTAATATCCCCGGGTTCGACTCTGGCATTTTCTAATGCTGTTCTAATAACTTCTTGTTGTGCTTTAGCATTGGGAACTGTTAAACCACTACTGCGACCATCTTGGTTAACTGCCGAACCCCTAATCAAAGCCAGAATGTTGTCCCCATCGTTAATAGCATCAGATAAGCGTTTCAGTAGCACCATTCCGCAACCCTCACCCCTACCATAACCATCAGCAGCAGCGTCAAAAGTTTTACAACGACCATCGGGTGACAAAGCTTGAAGTTTCGACATCGCAATAGTTGTGAGAGGCGAAACCATTAAATACACCCCACCTGCAACAGCAAGATGACACTCCTTCGCACGCAAACTTTGACAAGCTAAATGCACACCTACTAGGGACGACGAACAGGCTGTTTCTACTACCATTGCTGGACCTTGCCAACCTAAACTGTAAGATAAACGACCTGCTGCTACACTCAAAGCATTTCCTGTTGCAGCATAAACATCAATATCCGTAGGACTATCAAATAAAGCTTGTTGACCGTATTCGTTGACACTAATGCCTAAAAATACTCCGCTCTTGCTACCAGTCAGTTTTTCTGGTGCAATGCCAGCATTTTCTAATGTTTCCCAACTAACTTCTAATAATAATCTCTGCTGAGGGTCCATACTCGTAACTTCGCGGGGATGGAGTCCAAAGAATTCAGCATCAAACTCATCAATTTTGCTTAAAAATCCTCCCTGACGAGTATAGGTTTTACCGGGAGTCTCTGGAGTGGAGTCATAGTAAGCATCAACATTCCACCTGTCGCTAGGAACTTCCTGAATAGTATCCACCCCATCACGCAATATTTGCCAGAATGATTCAGGGTCATTTGCCCCACCTGGAAATCTACACCCCATACCGATAATAGCTATGGGTTCTGTGGTAGCAGTTTCCAGTGTGTCTAATCTAGATCGCAATTCCTTGATAGTGACAAACGCTCGCTGTAAAGGAGATAATTCTTCTGTGTTTTGGGGGGTTGTATTCATAAGTCAGTAGCTAGTAGTCAGTAGTTTTTTTGAGTAGTTAGTAGTTAGTATTTTCAAAGTTTATGTAACAAAGTTTTGTAGTTGTTGGTGGGGGTTTGGTGTCCAAACCCCTACTTGTCTCTACGAACTGCTCAATGCTTTTAATTCTTGGTCAATAAGTGCTGATAATTCTGCTTCTGATAACTGTTTAGCTTCTTCTTCCCAGTTGTTTTTCTGGTCTATGGTTGTATCTTGACTAGAATCATCCTTTAATTCTAAACATAATACCTCTTGTAATAGATAGTCAGCGATCGCTTCAATATTGGGATATTCAAAAGTTAAGGTTGAAGGAAATGAATGACCAGTAATATTTTGCAAGCGATTCCTGAATTCTAAAGCCATCAAAGAATCCATTCCCATCTCAAAAAAGCCAGTCTGCGGTTGAGGTACTTTATCTGTGGCCAAGGTTGCAGCTACTTCCTCCTGAATAGCAGTAATTAAAACAGCTTTTTGCCGTTTTGCAGGCACATCTTTTAATTTCTGAGTAATTTGTTCCTGCTGTGGTAGGATTGATGACTGCTTTTCTTGAGCTATTCTTGATAGCAAAGGCGGTATCATTCCACCCATAAACTGCTGGAAAAATTTTGACCAGTCAATAGGTAGTATACTAACTTGAGGTTGAGATTGCAAGGAATTTTGTATTTGTTCCCAAATTTCTATTCCTTCTAGCTGTGATATAGCTTTTACCCCTGCTGCTTGCCAACGCTGTTCGTTCTGGTTGCTCATACTTGTTGCTAAACCAGCTTCGCCCCAAAGACTCCAGTTAAGAGTCAAACTTGGTAATCCCATCCTCTGTCGGTAGTGGGTAAGAGCATCTAAATAACTGTTAGCAGCAGCATAATTTCCTTGACCAGGAGAACCCAAAACTGATGCTATAGAAGAAAAACATACGAAAAAGTCTAAGGGTAAATCTTGGGTATAACGGTGAATATTCCACCCACCTTTTACTTTAGGAGCCATAACTTTAGCAAAACGTTGCCAATTTTGTTTTTGCAACACGCCATCATCTAATACTCCTGCTAGGTGCATTACACCACGCAAAGGTGGCAGTGACTGAACAAGATCGCTAATAATTTTTTGCACGTCACTTTCCAGGGAAATATCGCCCCTGGCCAAAACTATATTAGCACCCATTGTTTCCATTTGCGCAATACGTTTTTTGGCAAATTCAGAAGGTTCTTTACGTCCCACTAAAACTAAATTTCGCGCCCCATTTTCTACCATCCACTTAGCAAATGTTAGTCCTAAAGCACCATTACCACCTGTGATTAGATAGGTAGCATCAGAAAGCATATCTATTTTGTTACCAGGAGAAGAAACTTGAGATTTTGTCACGCGAGCTACATAACGATTGTTTCCTCGTATTCCGATTTCTGTTTCCCCATCTGGATGCAAAATTTCTGCTAATAAAGTTGATGCTTTAGTTGCCACATTTGCTTCAGAAGAAGTTAAATCTATTAACCCACCAAAAACTTCTGGATGTTCAATTGCTAAAACTCGCCCTAACCCTAACAAAGGAGCTTGAGTAACTTCTATTTCCTCTTCATTTTTGACTTCTGTAGGGGTGATTTCCTGCGGAATGCTATGCAAACCCGAATCACCCCTACCTTTGACTTGAATAGGTTGAGCATCTTGAGTAACCATCCATAATTTAGGCAAATTAGATGTTACTCCTTTTGTCAAAGCTTGCACTAAATGGAGAACGCTACCCGAATTTCTGAGTTGGTCTATTTCCAAAGATTCAATTGTAGTATTAGCAGTTGGGGTTGTTTCCAAACTCCATAAATGTACTATTCCTTTGCATGGTGGCAATTCTGTTGTCAATGCTACATCTATTAAGTTTTGAAAATCTTGAAGTCGTGCCGGATTAATTTGCCACATTTCCCGCGCACCTTTGAGGGCGATAGACCAACGTTCCTCCCCTGCAAACACAACAATACAAGTCTGCCCCTGTTTCTCTAACAAATCTACTAGGTTTTGCCATAAATGCCCATTTGACTCGGCAAATATTAACCAAGTTCCGGGACTAAGGTTTGTTGGCAAACTAACATTTGCCAGCGCCTTTTCCTCCCATTCAACTTGATAAAACAAATCAGAAAAATCAGACTTTTTCGAGAGATGTTCATCCCTACTTCTAACTTCTGTACGGGTGATTTCCTGCGGAATGCTATGCAAACGCGAATCACCCCTACTGACTTTTTCTATCCAATATCGTTGTCGCTGAAATGGATAAGTCGGTAGTTGTAAACGTTGACGGAAGTAACCTGCATCAAACCCATGCCAGTCTACTTCAACTCCCCGAACATACAATTCACTCAAGCTAGTCAATAACTGCTGCCAATCAGATATTTTTTTCCGCAATGAAGGCAACCACATCCCAGCATTCTCTGGCAAACACCTGCGCCCCATTCCCAATAGAACAGGATGAGGACCTATTTCTAGAAAAATGTTGTAGCCTTCTTGGTGTAAAGTTTCCATACTTGCAGAAAAATGTACGGCTTCCCGAATGTGCTGACACCAATAACTAGGTTGACAAACTTGATTTTCCTCTACTAACTTGCCAGTCAAGTTGGAAATAAATTTTATACTTGGGGATGAATACTGAACTTCTGACGCAACTTTAGCAAAATCATCTAACATTGGCTCCATTAATGGAGAATGGAAACCATGAGAAACATTTAACTGTCTGGTTTCTAACCCTTGATTTTCTAGTTGAAATACCAAAGCTCCTACTGCTGTCGCTTGCCCAGAAATAACTACGTTACTCTGACCATTAATAGCTGCAATAGAAACTTGGTCAAAATTAGAGGCGGATATTGCTGCCCGTACTTGTTCTTCCGAAGCCAATATGGCGACCATTTTGCCATTTTTTGGTAACGCCTGCATTAGTCGTCCCCGTTCGGCAATCAATTTTAGCCCGTCTTCTAAACTGAATACTCCTGCCACACAAGCAGCCACATATTCACCCACACTATGTCCCATGACTACATCTGGCTTTATACCCCAAGATTTCCATAATTCGGCGAGAGCATATTCTATAGCAAATAGAGCAGGTTGAGTATAAGCAGTTTCATCAAGTTCTCTCTCTAAACCTCTCTCCAACAAGGAAAGAGGTTTTTCCTCTCCCCCTTCCCTGCGAGGGAAGGGGGTCGGGGGGTTAGGTTGTGGTGAATACAATACTTCTAAAAGTGGTTTTTCTAAATAGGGCCGGAGAATTTCATCACAGCGTTCCAAAGTTTTACGAAATATCGGCTGAGTGTCAAACAACTCTCGCCCCATGTGGATGTATTGGGAACCTTGCCCGGTGAACAAAAATGCTACTTTAGGCCGAGCATTCGAGGACAATGGTTCACCGAAAAAGTCGATAGCTGCCAGTTTTTCAGCTATTTCTATTGATGAATTTCCTATTAAAGCCAGTCGATGAGAAAAATGGTTGCGTCCTGTATTAGCTGTAAAACAGATATCTGGTAAAGACTTTCCATCGAATGTCTCTGGATGAGTTTCTAAATAATTTGTATATCTATCTCTTAACTCTTTAAGAGCAGTCTCCGTTTTTGCTGACAAAGTTAATAGGTGTAGCGGACGTTCTAAATAAGTTCCCTCTTGCAGAGAAACTGCACTATCATTATCATTTTTGACTTGTGAATTTTGACTTCTGACTTTATACGGTGCTTCTCCCAAGACAATATGAGCATTAGTACCACTCATGCCAAAAGAACTTACTCCGGCAAAACGTTGCTCATCTCTATTTACCTGCCAGGGAGTTAACTTTGTCGGAACTGTCACCGCCATTTTTTCCCAAGCAATAGCAGGGTTTGGTTGGTTGAAATGTAAGTGAGCTGGAATTTCCTGATGCTGCATTACTAGAACAGTTTTGATTAAACTTGCTATTCCTGCTGCTGCTTCTAAATGCCCAATATTAGTTTTGACAGAAGCTATTGTTAAAGGTAGATCGGGAGTTCGCTCTGGGTTTAATACTTCTCCTAAAGCTTCTACTTCTATCGGGTCTCCCAGAGAAGTACCTGTTCCATGAACTTCCACATAGCTAACTTGATGGGGTGCAACATCTGCGTTTGCTAAAGCAGTACGAATCACTTTTTGTTGAGCTAAACCATTGGGAACAGTTAACCCACTGCTACGTCCATCGTGATTAACTGCGGAACCACGAATAACTGCTAAAATATTGTCATTATTTGAGATAGCATCGGATAGTCGCTTCAATACCACTACTCCACAACCCTCACCCCGCCCATAACCATCTGCTGCTGCATCAAAAGTTTTACAACGACCATCAGCAGATAGCGCCCGCATCTGGGATAAAACAAGATTTGCTTGGGGAGTAATAATTAAATTTACTCCTCCTGCAATAGCCAAGTTACATTCTCCAGCACGCAAACTTTTACAAGCGAGATGAGCTGCCACTAGAGAAGAAGAACAAGCAGTATCTATCGCCATTGTTGGGCCTTGCCAACCAAGATAATAAGATAGACGACCTGCTGCTACACTAGGAGTATTGCCTGTAAAGAAATAAGCTCCCTGGTCATTTCCATTAGATGAATTCATCTGTAGCTGCATATAGTCAGATGTATTAATCCCTATAAACACTCCATTACAACTGCCCATCTGTTTGTTAGGAGCAATGCCAGCATTTTCTAATGCTTCCCAACTTACTTCTAGTAATAACCTTTGTTGAGGGTCCATACTAACTGCTTCTTTGGGAGCAATACCAAAAAATTCGGCATCAAATTTATCTATTTCTCCATGTAAAAAATTGCTCTGACGGACATACATCTTACCTGTAGTACCGGGGTCAGAATGGTAGAAAGAATTAATATCCCATCGTTCTGGTGGTACTTCTATAGCTGCATCCATCCCACCTCGCAATAGTTCCCAGAAAGCATCAGGGTTATTTGCACCTCCTGGAAATCGACATCCCATACCAACGACAGCGATGGGTTCTTTTTCTGTCTTTTTAAATTCTTCAAGTTTTGACCGTAATTGCTTAACTAATAGCAATAGTCGTTTAGATGAAGATAAGTTTTGGGTTTCTTGTGATAAATTATCCATTTATTTTAAAAGTGTTTCTATCTCTATAATTTCTTGAAGAATTGAATCTTCTACTTCATCTTCTGACAAATTTTCTAATTGTGAAAAATCGTCTTTATTATTATTGTTAGTTTGTTTTATATCTTTATTTTCTGATTTATTATATTCCAATAAATTATCAATTATATAACTAGATAAAGTTGAAATATTAGGATAATTAAAAGCTAAAGTATCAGACAGAGAAATTAACAATGTTTTTTCTATTCTTTTCTTTAACTCTACAATCATCAAGGAATCCATACCCATTTCAAAAAAACCTATTTCTGGGTCTGGTAGCTGTGAAGATGGCAATTTTAAAAAATAAGCAATTTGATTTTGTAAGTAATTAATTAAAACATATCGACGTTCTTGTTGAGGAGTTTTATCTAAAATCTGGATAAATTCTGAATCAGTTTTTAGTTTTTCTAAGTCCTCAACCTGTGTCACAGAATTATTCTCTAAAACATTTTGTATCTTATCAAATAATTTTAATTCTGAATCTGAAAATTCTGTAGTTGTTTTTAAATAATTAATTAAGCTTTGAATATTATTTTGATGGTCACTATAAACCATCATACTTTGGGTATTATGGGAGGAATCAACAATTGCTGTTTCCACCCAATACCGTTGTCGTTGAAATGGATAAGTTGGCAGTGTTACTTTCTGGCGAGTATAATCTTTGTCTACTCCCACCCAGTCTATTTCAGCTCCCCGTACATACAACTCTCCTAAACTAGATAACATTTGTTGCCATTCATCCCTCAAAAGTGCAGCATCCTCTGGCATCCCCTTTTCCAAGGGGGACGGGAGGGGGATTTTTCTCGGACACAATGATGGCAACCATACACCTACATCTTCTGGCAAACATTGCCTTCCCATTCCTAATAATATTGGTTTAGGTCCAATCTCCAGGAATATTTCAGCACCTTGTTTGTGCAAATATTCCATTCCTTGAGCAAACCGCACTGGTTGACGCACATGATTTACCCAATATTTGGCTGAAGCAATACTATTGTCTGCTACTGTTCCTATAAGATTTGATATTATTGGTATTTTAGGTTGATTATAGGTTATTTGATTAGCTACTACTTCAAACTCTGCCAACATAGGTTCCATTAATGGTGAATGGAAAGCATGGGATACCTCTAGTTGTTTGGTTTTGATTCCCTCAGTTTCTAAGCTAGTCACAACATCTCTGAGTGCAGTTGACTCTCCAGAAATAACAACGCTTTCTAGCCCATTTATTGCTGCAATAGCTATTTCGGGATATGGAGCTATAAATGTTTGAACTCTTGACTCCGATGCCATCACAGCGAACATCTCACCACCAGGGGGTAACTGCTGCATCAACCTTCCCCGCTCGGCAATCAGTTTCAGACCATCTTCTAAACTGAAAATTCCTGCTACTGTTGCTGCTACATATTCGCCCACACTATGACCCATGACTATATCTGGTTTGATTCTCCAGGATTGCCATAGTTGTGCTAAAGCATATTCTACAGCAAAAATAGCTGGTTGGGTATAAGCGGTTTGATTTAATATAGATGAGTTGGATATGTCTTTGTCTTCAGGATAGAGAATTTCTAGTAGGGAGGTTTTATGAAATGTACCTAAGATTTTGTCACATTTATTAATAGCTTGTCGGAATACTGATGATTCCTCATAAAGTTGCCTACCCATATTTACATATTGGGAACCTTGACCTGTAAATAAAAAGGCGATTTTAGGTTTAGCACTATCATTAGGCAGTTTTCCCGAACAGATTTCTCCTAGTTCCGCACCTGCTTTGTATTGTAGGAGTTTTTCTACTAATTCTTTTTTGTTAGAAGCAATGACTGCTAGTCTGTGGTTAAAGTGGGTACGTCCAGTATTAGCTGTGTAGCAAATATCTGCTAACTTAATGTCATTATTTTCTTCTCTTAGATAATTTTGATAACTAATAACTAGATCGGAAAGAGCTGCTTCTGTTTTTGCTGAGAGAGTTAATAAATGTAGCGAACGTTCTAAATTATTTCCCTCTTGCAGAGAAGCTACCCTATCATTATTACTTCTGACTTCTGTAGGGGCGAATGGCCATTCGCCCCTACGACTTCTGACTTCTAGCGGTGCTTCTTCTATAACTAAATGAGCATTAGTTCCGGTCAAACCAAAGGAACTCACTACAGATCGTCTTATTTGACCATCAGGGATTTTCCAATCTTTCAATTCTGTATTGACATAAAATGGGCTATTTTCAAAATCAATATGTGGGTTAGCTTGATTAAAATGTAACGAAGGAACTAACTTCTGGTTCTTAAGACACAAAGCGGTTTTAATTAAACCCGAAATTCCAGCAGAGTAAATTGCATGACCAATATTTGTCTTGACAGATCCAATCGCACAAAACTGTTTCTTCTTAGTCCACTTAGAAAATGTGTTTGTTAACGCCTCTACTTCTATAGGATCTCCCAATACTGTTGCCGTTCCATGAGCTTCTACATAACTGATAGTTTCTGGATTAATTCCAAATTTACGATAAACCTTTTCTTCCAAACTGGTTTGAGATTGACTACTTGGAGCTGTAATTCCGTTAGTATTACCATCATAATTAATTCCTGTTCCCTTAATTACCCCATAGATATGGTCACAATCTTGAATAGCTCGATCGTAGCTTTTCAATAAAACGACACCACAACCTTCAGCCCAAACTGTACCAGATGCTGAAGCATCAAAAGTTTTACAATGTCCCTCAGCAGATATCATTTGAGACTGACTTGACAAAATTTGCCCATCTGCTGTTGTCATAATGACTATTCCTCCAGCAATAGCCAGTTTGCTTTCTCCCCGTTGAATACTTTCACAAGCTTGATGAACGGCAACTAATGAGGAGGAACAAGCCGTATCAATAGCTACTACTGGTCCTTTTGTATCCAGGAAATAGGCAATTCTGGCAGATACCATTGACGGAAGATTTCCTGTGAGCGACAATCGATTATCTCCCACCCCTGCATTTGACAACAATTTGCTATAACCACTATCTGCTACTCCCACAAATACACCACAATGTTTATTTTTCAGAGAATCAGGAGCATATCCTGCATCTTCGATAGCATGATAAGCTTCTTCTAAAAATATTCTTTGCTGAGGTTCCATAAACTCAGCTTCTAGTGGAGAAATGTCAAAAAAGAAAGGGTCAAACTTATCAATTTCATCTAAAAAACCAGCATATTTTGAATAGGAAGTACCTGAATTTTCTGGGTCAGGATGATACCAATTTTTCTCCTCCCATCTTCCGGGGGGAGGTTCTGTTATACTGTCAATTCCATTTGTTAAGTTGTGCCAAAATTCTTTCCTATTTCTCGCTCCTGGGTATCGACAAGAAATTCCGATTATCGCTATATCTGTTTCTAAAGAAATCTCTTTCTGTTGATTTGATAAAAATAATGTTTCCTGAGAATTTTCTATCTTTATTTTGTTAACTTTGTTATTATCAATTTTTGAATTGAGAGTTTGTTCCGGTTGTGCTTCTTTTGCAAAAATACCCCGGAAATTTTTCTTAGCATTCTCTAGAGAAATTTCCCCGGACTGTAATCTATCTAGTATCTTTTCCTGTTGACTTGATAGAAATAATATATCCTGAGAATTTTCTGTATTTATCTTGTTAAGTTTGTGATTATCAATTTTTGAATTGAGAGTTTTTTCAGGTTGTGCTTCTTTGGCAATAATACCCCGGAAAATTTCCTTAGCATTCTCTAGAGAAATTCCCCCTGATTGTAATCTATCTAACACCTCCTCCTGTTGAATTATCTGTTTTTGAGGTATTCGATAACTATCTATTTCTTCCCACCCACCCATTCCTACAAAATCATGTGACGTATCACTAATATTTATTTCATTAAAAATTCTTTCAATCCGACTTGCCACCTCTGGTTGATGAAAAGTTATATCGTGCATTCTTAATTCTTTTTCAATTGCTAAAGGCAACTTATCTCTAAGTTCCGAACTGGTATTTTCTTTAAGAGTTATCAGAGATAATCTAGGCTTTTCTGCCATTTCAACAGCCATTTCTTCGGCATAAGCTAGCACTTTTTTCCTTGACACAACTGGAAAAGGAATACCCCGTTTTACTAATTCTTTTCCACGGTAATTTTTGGTAGTATACATCATTTCCAGACCAAGAGAAGTACCCAACTTAGCAGATACAACTAACGTACATCCCATACCTGGTGTGAAACCATATTTCATAAAATTAGTTGTGTAAATGCTTTCTTTACTCAATACAACTAAATCTGCATATAAACCAAAAACTAAACCACCTCCAATACCGTGACCTTGCATAGCTGAAATTACTGGTATTTGACAATTCAGTGGTAGCTTAAAGAAATCTAAATCGTTAAATTTAATTTCTTTTTTATGAATTCTAACTAACTCCTCTTTTGTACCTCCCGAACAAAAATAATTTCCATATCCCGTCAAAATTACTACTTTATAACTATTGTTTTTGGCAACTTCATCAAAACATTTGTATAATCCTGAAATTAATTCAGAGGAAAAGGTGTTGTGGTGTTCTTCATCTTTCATTACAATCTTGACAACACCATTATCTAACTCTTCTAGTTGTACTACCCCAAAGTCACTCTTTACTCGATTATGCTTTAAATTTAATTTAGTCATATAAATTCCCCTGATTTCATATATAGTTGATTTGTTGTATCAATATTAGGATATTTTATTAAAATAGAAATTCTGATTTTATGAATTATTTGTACAGCAGAACGATAAATTTATTTTTAGGGTGTAATCAAAGAAAATTAAACCCATTCATACTCTCGGTGAAATTCCTTAATTTGTTTCAAAACTAATTTACCTTTACCTTCTATCTGTTTCCAAACTTCAGGGAAAAGTTGATAGTCTAAAGTCACATTTCTCGTTCCAAAAGCAACTACACTACTTTTATGAAGTAAATGTTCGTATTCGTTCCAACTTAAAGAATGGCGTTGTGCCAACTGTGCAGAAATTCCCTGTTGAGCTTGACTTTGCTTTCCTTCTGGAGTCACAAACCCACTATAAAATTCTGAACAACAACCAGAACCATAAGAAAACATCCCAATGCGTCGAGGTTGGTCGAATTCTCCATTGTCAATAGTGCTAGCTAGGGATAAAAGCACTGTTGCTCCCATAATATTACCCACTTGTTGACAATAAACTAAACCCGGCATCACCCTTCTTTGAAAATCTTCCTCAATCTCAACTGGTTTAGCCTTTTTCATTTTGCGCATCATACTTTTATGCGCCCCTTTTACCATACCACCAAAAGGTGTATGAAAACTCAAGTAATTAAAAGTTTTTTGGTAGTCAACTCCATTTACTCGCTCTTGATATTCTAGGTAAGCATTTTCACAACAATCTAAATAAGAAAGAAGTGATAAATCTGCATCTCCTGCTTCTGAATCTGGATTTGGTCTACAAGTATCCATTACTTCATAACCATAATAACCATTGCAACCTACATCAACTTGAAAAATTTTAGGAACATCGCTAACTAGAATTGCCACTGCTCCTGCACCATTACTAGGTTCGGCAAAAGACCAGTCTTCGCTTAAAGCGTCCCCTCCTTCTGCAACTGAGAAACGAGATATGTCAGTTGCTATTACTAAAGCTTTAGCTCCTGGAGATGTTTGGGATAAAATAAAGTTCAATGCTATCTGCAAACCTGCGGTACCTGAATAACAAGCTTGCTTGACTTCAAACATCCGACAACCGCGACTTAACCCCAAATAATCATGAATATAGGTACTCATAGATTTACCAAAATCAATGCCAGACTCACTACAAGTGACTACCATTTCTATAGATTTTTTCTCTAAGTCGTTCAAGCTATCTATGATTGGTTTAGCAGCATTAATTGCATAAGAAACAGGGTCTTCATAAGGCATCGCCACCGTTTTCTCTTTCATCATTAAGTTATCGAAGCGAGTCATTTCTAATTGACGCGCTTGTGCAAGCATTTGTACATCTAATTTCGCTATTCCTCCATATACATTTAGTGCTTCAATCCCTACTTGTTGCATCACTTTAACTCCTCATAAATTAAATAATATTAATTGGCGCGAGCTTTTTGTTTTAACTTTTCAATCATTTGATTTGCCACTTTAGTAGACAACTCTTTTTTCGCTACCCATTCAAGTATTGAATCTAATTCTTGCATCAAACTTTCTTGTGATTCACTAGAGGAATCCATGTTTTTAGTCAATGAATCATCAACTTGATTTCGGGGTAATTCTTGTTTTATAGGAGCAGCAGTTAAATTTTTATAATCAATTTCTTGTTTGATATATTCTGCCAGTTTTAATAGAGTAGGATAATTATAAACTTGAGTTACTTTAATATCCAATCCATAATGTTTATTAACCCTATTAATCCAGTCAACTCCCACAATAGAATCTAATCCCAAGTCGGTAAACTTTTTGTTTTCTATTATTTCCCTTGGCTGTACATACATTGCATCAGCCAACTTTTGTTTCAGGGTTTCTTTAATTTCTGACAATTTTACCTGAGCCTTAGATTCAGAGGCTTTTGTTTTCAGCAAAATTTGAGGAGCTTCCACGGGAATTTTTTTCTGGATTGATAACTCTTCAGTAATATATCGTGTCAATTCCAACAAAGTAGGATAATTATAAACTTGAGTTACTTTAATATTCAATCCATAATGTTTATTAATCTTATTAATCCAGTCAACTCCCACAATAGAATCTAATCCCAAGTCGATAAACTTTTTGTTTTCTATTATTTCTGTTGGCTCTACATACATCGCATCAGCTAACTTTTGTTTCAGGGTTTCTTTAATTTCATTAAAATCTAACTTATCCCTAGTTACTAAAGGCTGAAAACTTGCAATTTCAGTATTTGTTTGCTGTAAATCTGAAGTTTCAGTATTTGTTTGTTGCTTCACAAAGCTTGTTGGTGAAGATTTTGCTACAGACATTGAATCTAGATTTAATAATTCAATCTTGACTTTCTGCCCTCTTTCTCGATTTGTTTGTGTTGGGGTTTTTAATAATTGTGGTTCGGATAAACTTTTACTAAGTTTGTTGTTAGGAATATTTTTAATCCAATAACTTTTTCTTTGCCAAGGATATGTTGGTAACTCCACCTTCTTATCAGAATAATCCCTGTAAAATTCCAACCAATCTACTTTAATTCCTTTTACATAAAATTCCCCCAGACTTTGCAGCATTTGTAACCAGTCTGGCTTCCCTGGGCGCAAACTTGGCAGCCATAGCTTTTTGCTTCCCATGAGACACTCGCGCCCCATCCCTAATAATATTGGTTTAGGTCCAATTTCTAGAAGAATTTCAGAGCCTTCTTGCTGTAACGCTTCCATCCCTTGAGCAAAACGCACTGGTTGACAAATATGATCTACCCAATATTTAGCAGAAGCAATACTATTATCTGCTGTTGTACCTGTAAGGTTAGATATGATTTGTATCTGAGGATTATTATATGTAATTTGATTTGCTACTGCTGCAAACTCCGCCAACATCGGTTCCATTAATGGTGAATGGAAGGCATGAGATACTTGTAGTTGTTTGGTTTTAATTCCTGATGCCTCTAAATTATTAACAATCGAGCTAACGGCAACAGACTCCCCTGAAATTACTATACTTTCTGGTCCATTAATTGCTGCTATGGATATTTCAGGAACAGAAGCGATAGATTCTCTAACGTAAGACTCCGAAGCCATCACAGAAACCATCTCCCCTCCAGAAGGCAACTGCTGCATTAAGCTACCTCTGGCTGCAATTAATTTCAGACCATCTTCTAGACTGAATACTCCAGCTACACAAGCTGCCACATATTCGCCCACACTATGACCCATGACTGCATTCGGCTTTACCCCCCAAGAATCCCACAATTTATACAGAGCATACTCTACAGCAAACAAAGTCGGTTGAGTATAAGCAGTTTGGTTAAGTAGGGATGAATCATAATCATCTTTATTTGCTGGATATAGAATTTCCTTTAAAGATGTTTTATCTAACTTCCCAAGAATTTCATCACATTTGTCAATAGCTTCACGGAATACTGGCGCTTGTTCATAGAGTTGTCTTCCCATATCTACATATTGAGCACCTTGACCTGTGAAGAGAAAGGCAATTTTCGGTACTGCAATATCATCGGACAATTCTCCAGAAAAGAGACTACTTACTTCCTCTGAGAGCCTGTACTTTTGGAGTTTTGTTACTAATTCTTCTCGGTTTGACGCGATCGCTGCCAGTCTATAGTCAAATTGTTCCCTTCCTATATTGGCTGTGTAGCAAATATCAGCTATCTCTAATTCAGGATGATTTTCGAGATGATTTTGATAACTAACGACTAAATCTTGAAGAGCTTTTTCTGTTTTTGCTGATAAAGTTAATAAATTCAATGAACGCTCTAAATTATCTGCCTTTTGTAGAGAAGCTACCTTATCACTATCACTTCTGACTTGAACTGGTGCTTCTTCTATAATTGTATGAGCGTTCACACCACCTATTCCAAAAGAACTAACTCCTGCTCGTCTGGGAATTTCTTCCCCTGATTCTGTTTTTCGCTTTTTCCATTCTTGAGTTTGGTCAATTATATAAAACGGACTATCTTTTAAATTAATGCGTGGATTTAATTCCTTAAAGTTGACAATAGTCGGCAATTTTTTATACTTCATTGCCAAAAGAACTTTAATTATGCCAGCAATACCCGCAGATCCTTCCAGATGTCCAATATTGCTTTTCACTGCCCCCAAACCACAATAGGATTTTTCTGACTTTCCTAACCCATATTGCTGATGTAGTTGTTTAAATCCTCGTTTGAGAGCATTAATTTCAATCGGGTCTCCCAAGGGTGTACCCGTTCCATGAGCTTCAATATAAGATACTGTATTAGGTGGAATCTTAGCTTTAGTATAAGCAGAACGCAAAACTTGAGCTTGAGCATAAACATTGGGAGATGTCAAAGTTCTAGCTCTACCTCCGTGATTTATCGCACTCCCTCTAATTACGCCATAAATGCGATCGCCATCTTCTATGGCTTTCTCCAACGGTTTTAATAAAATTACTCCCGCCCCCTCTCCCCGAACATAACCATCAGCAGAGCTGTCAAAAGTTTTACATTGTCCAGTAGGAGATAACATCCCCAGTTGACTCATTTGGATATATGTTGTAGATGTAAACAACACACTGATTCCACCTACCAGTGCAGTTTCACATTCCAACTGTTGCAGGGAACTAACAGCATAATGAATTGCTACCAGGGAACTTGAGCAAGCTGTATCTATAGGAATACTTGGACCGTGAAAGTTGAAGTACGAAGAAATACGATTAGGAATCATACAAGTCCAAGTCCCTGTACCACTGTGTCCCTCAATGTCTTCTTCGCTTTTGTTCATCAATAGAATTGAATCATAATTACAAGCTCCGATGAAAACACCTATATTACTTCCTGATAGTTGAGATGGTGAATACCCAGCATCCTCGATACAAGACCAGCTCAACTCCAACATCATTCTCTGTTGCGGATCTAAATTTATTGCTTCTCTAGGAGAAATACCGAAAAAATAGGCATCAAAGCTGTCTGCTTCTTCAATCAATCCTCCCCACTTGCTGATACTTTTATTTGGTTGTTCGGGAGTGGCTGAATAATACTTCTCTACTTCCCACCTTTGGGAAGGAATTTCACTAATACTATTAACCCCAAATTCAAGATTTTGCCAAAACTGATTGTAGTTGTTCGCTCCTGGAAATCGACACGCCATACCAATAATGGCAATATCAGTAAAAGCACTCTGTTGTTCTTGCTTCATAAAACCAACCTTATGTTCGTTACAAAAAATCTCTAAATCAAGATATTGCTATTGTTACTAGATATATTTTTTTAATGGTTTTCATAGTTTTATTGCCTCGCAGTAGATTTGCATCAAAGTTGACATACTCAGTTTGCCTTGACAAAAACAAAAAACAAACTAATTAAGAAATTTTATTAAAAAAATACCCTTATATCTGCTATGTCTGAACTACCTACGTTCAAACTTAGATCGTATTGTACGAGGAAAGTCTAGACTTTACAATACTGAAGCTATTAGAGAATAGCCATATCCATAAAAGTTCTGTATTCAATTTATTGAAATTAAATCTCAATAATCTTAGTTAATTATGCTAACGAGTTTGCTTCAACTTAGCAACTAATATAGATAAATTTTATCAGGTAAAAGTTTTATTATCATTTTTTCTTATGAAATATCCTGACTTACAAGCCTAAATTGAGCTAGCGATCCAAAAGGAACCTCAAAAGTTCAGCTAGCTTTTGCAAACATAATATGACTTTATAAGAAACTTATAAAAGCAATAACACCTTTCTACTCAGAAAAACTTTACTTTTATGTTTTCTTTATAAAGTAGCTATTGCCACAAAGAAAAATATTGCCTTAAATGGATTTATCGCCTAAAACGGATTTTTTGTTGAATTACAGTTATTTTTAATAAATCTATATTAACATAGCTAGAAATACTTTAAATCAAATAATTCAGAAAATTCAATTACAAACAAAACTAAAACTAGAAACTATATGAATACATGACCGTAAAAACGTCACAAAGACGACCAACGAGCTTGCAAACTTTCTTGATAATTTGGGGAGGGCAATTAGTCTCAACTATCGGCTCCAATATGACAAGCTTTGCGATCGCTATCTGGGCTTGGGAACTAACAGGTAAAGCAACACCTTTATCTTTAATCTTTAATATTATTCTTTACTCACACGCCCACAGTCATTGCAGCTTGTTTTGCAGGAGTATTAGTAGACCGTTGGAATAAAAAGCAACTGATGATAGTAGGGGATACAATAGCTTGCTTGTCCACAATTGCTATTCTACTACTACTGCTAAATAACAACTTACAGATTTGGCATCTATATGTAACAACAGCGATCAAGGGCTTATAAAGTGGAACCTGGTATTCAAGGAATAATTTTTGCTTCTCGTTTTCTCATAGCTCAAATAACTACTCCATTGGCTTTGGGAATTAGCGTTCCTTTGGCTGACAACATATTTGAACCTGCTATGAAAACAGGTGGTTCCTTAGCTAATATCTTTGGTGGTTTATTTGGTACTGCTGCCAGTGCTGGTATGGCCTTACAAATTGCGCTATTTTCTAGCTTAGGTATAGCTATTTCCTGATGTGGATATTGTTTCCATAATCTAAGGAATGTGGAATTTATACTACCAGACCACGATAGTCAATAGTCAATAGAACAGATAGATACTAAATCACAATTTACTTCATCCCAAATAGGCTAGATAAATATCGTTCATTTGCTCTCCTTATGTAATTTTTGTCACCCTTAATTGGCTTTAGTTGCAGTTCTTATATCCAATATATATGCTAATAAATTGCAATAAAGATTTTTAATAATTTTAGTAAAGTTTAAGCAAATATTAAAATTATTCTATGTATTCTCAAAACTTACAAAAAAATTATTAAAATAAACTCTAATTTCTTAGCTAATCTAAATGAAACTAAATTTCATTTAAGTTTTGTCCATAAGTACTAATGAATTATAGATGTAATGCAAATTAGTCAATTTATCACGAATGCAGGCATTGTCGCCTGGCCACTATTAATGTTTTCCCTTGTAGCGATCGCTCTAGTTATAGAGCGTGGAGTATTTTGGTTTAAAGTTTTGCAACGGCAAAGTTTAGTGGTGCAAAAGGTACTGAAAACATATAGAACAGATGCTTATACTGCTCTAAGCATACTTCAGAAAAACGCTGACTTACCTATCCCTCGCATTTTTCTAGAAGCTCTAGAACTAGAGAAACCGACTCCGGACGAAATGCGCCTTGCTCTAGAAAGTGCAGCGTCAGCAGAACTTCCTAATATCCGTCGTTTTAATACAGTATTTGACACTATTATTAATGTTGCTCCTCTACTCGGTTTGTTAGGAACTGTTTTAGGATTAATTACCTCTTTTGCTTCCTTAAATATAGGAGATGTTGGTGGTAGTAGTAGTGCTGGAGTTACAGGTGGTATTAGTGAAGCTTTAGCATCAACTGTATTAGGGTTGGTAGTAGCTATTTTCACTCTTGTATTTAGCAATATGTTTCGGGGATTTTATAAACGACAAATAGCTTTGATTCAAGAGTACGGCGGTCAGCTTGAACTCCTCTATAGAATTCATTATGAAAGAGGAGATTTTAACTTTAAGCCTACTCCCAATAAATCCTTAGAAGTATCCAATTTTAGAACTTAAAAAAAAAATTAATACTTTCAGCAAAAAATAACATAAATAACTAAGAGATTAAAATTAGTAAATTATGCGTTTAATTGATGACGATATAGATGTAGCACCACAGATAAATATCTTGCCAATGATTGATGTCATATTCTCTATATTGGCATTCTTTATCATTTCTACCTTGTTTTTAACCCGTTCAGAGGGTTTGCCAGTTGATTTACCAAAAGCTTCTACCTCTCAACTTCAACGAACTGAACAAATAACTGTAACTATTGATGAAGCTGGGAAAATATTTCTCAATCGCGAACTTATAGAAGTAGATGCTTTGGAAAAAGCAGTACGCCAACTTGTATTACCAAATCAAAAATCTATAGTCACCATAAAAGCGGATGAAGATGTAGACCATGGTGATGTAGTAGCAGTTATGGATCAACTGCGACGAATAGATGAAGTAAAACTGGCGATCGCTACTAAAAAACCAAAGTAATACCGTTTCACGGAAGTTAAAAGTCAAAAGTCAAAAGTAAGATGTTGTAGACTTAAAACTTTTACGCCACGGTAATTTCAGGAAATTATTTCACATTTCAGTAAGACAATTAGTTTAGCCTAAGTTGATTAAATTGGTATAACTAATGATTATTCTTGAGTAACTTACCTTGGTTTGACTCAAAAATATAAAATTAATTTACTTTGCAAATTATTGGCCTGATAAACTATCTATATTTTCTACATTCTGAGGAGAAATTAAGTTAAATTATCAATTTTTTAAAGATATATGAGTCTTTCAATTACTTGTATAGAACAACAGCAAAAAGATAGACGAACGGTAAAAAAGTTCGTCATTTATGGTTTGTTGTGTTCGACCATTCTCCATGCAGGAGTTCTCACATTAGCAATTAGTGGAATGTTGGATCGACCTCCAGAACAAGAGGAAGATGCAATTGAACTAATTTTTGTAGAAGAACCAGAAGAAGCTCCACCAGAACCTGAAGTTGAAGAAAAAGTAGAGGAACCAGAACCAGAAGAAATAGTAGAAGAACCGGAACCAGAAGAAATAGTAGAAGAGCAAGAGGTTATACCACCAGAACCGTTAGAAACAGCTATTGCCCAACCCCAGGAAATCCTTCCTCCAGAAATACCAACGGAAACGGCAATATCAGAAACAGTAGAACCTTCTTCTCCGGAACAACCAACAGAAACAGCACTAGAACCCATTGAGCAACCCCAACAGTTGGAACCATTACCAGAACCAGAACCTGTTGCTGCGGAACCTATTGCTCAACCAAACCCATCAACAGCAGCTTTTTCTCCAGACTCCATAGCGGAGGTACAACCAGACAGTGCATCTACTCCCGAAACAACATCAGACTCCTTTTCAGCACCAATAGCAGCTAATATTCCTCCAGAAGTACCAAAACCAGAAGTTCCAGAGGTAACTCAACCGAGTTTTGATGAACCTAGCTCAAACTTGAGTAGTTCTCTCAGCGAACAAAGTGATTTTGAGGATGTCTCCAGTGATATTGGCGCTCTAGAAAGTTCTCTATCTAGTCCTATTGAGACAGAACGGTCTGCACCGACAAGACCCCCAACAGCAGTAGGAACTCAACCTAGTATTAGTCAGTCAGACTCAAATATTGGTAGTTCCCTCAGCGAACAAAGTAGTTTTGGAGATGTAGCCACTAATTCTGTTAACTCTGATAATAGCAATAGTCAATTTGGATCGCCCCTGAGTTCTGATAATACAGGAGAAGGTTCTCGTCCGTCATTACCAGGAGAAGTAGGAACTCAACCTACTGCCAGCGGTCGGTCAAATTCAGGTATTGGAGATGCTTTGAGCAGTCTTGGTAACTTTGAAGATGGTACTGGCAGAAATTCGGGCAACCCTGGTAGTGGGGAACTAGCAGCAGCGGGGTCGCCTTTACAAGATTTTGGTGGTTCAAGAGGAAGACCAACAAAACCTAGTTCTGGTTCTGGTTCCGGTTCTAGCTCCGGTTCTGGTTCTGGTGGTGTATCTTGTATTGATTGTCCTCAACCTGATTATCCTAGTTTAGCTAGGGATGAAGGATTAGAGGGAAACCCGAAGTTAAGAATTGATATTGATTTTGATGGTAATGTAACCAATGTTTACATAGAGAAATCTAGCGGTCATTCTATATTAGATGAAGCTGCAATAGAGGCAGTAAAAGAATGGAAGTTAGACCCAAAGGATGGAGGGCGTCTAGGAGTTCTAGTTACACTCAAATTTCGCTTGAGGTAATTAGTAGCGATGTTGTATGCAACGTCCGTACATCAGTAGTGAGTAGATAAATTACTAAGAAGTATATTATGAAAATCAATTTTATTAATACTAAAATGATAAATTCAATCAAAAAACAACTAGGAATTATTTTATTGGCAGCTTCTAGTTGCTATGTCACAACTTTAGTTATCTTACCACAGCTAGCAATAGCTGAACAAGTTACTTCTCCTGATGGTACTAGCTGTGATGGGAAAGTCCAAAATGGTAAATTAAATGGTCAGGGAGTCTGCAAATATCCTGATGGTGCTAGCTACGAAGGCAACTTTGTTGACGGTAAACCGGACGGTAAAGGAACATATACTTTTGCGGATGGGGGTCGCTATCAGGGAGAATTTAGAGATGGTGAATTTAATGGTACTGGAGTTTGGGAATTTGCTAATGGCGATCGCTATGAGGGAGAAGTATTAAATGGCAAGTTAGAGGGAAAAGGTACTTTTGTTTCTGCAAGTGATACCCGTTATGAAGGAAATTTTAAAGCAGGTCAACCTAGTGGGAAAGGCGCGTTTATTACTGCTAAAGGAGACCGTTGTGAAGGAGAGGTGACAAATGGAAAGTTGAATAGCACTGGTTACTGTGAATATTCTACGGGAAACAAATATGAGGGACAGTTGCGTAATGGTCAGAGGGATGGAAAAGGAGTTTATACTTTAGCAAATGGCGATCGCTACGACGGAGAATTTGCTAATGGTAAATACAATGGTAGAGGAGTATATACTTTTGCAGCAGGTGGTCGCTATGATGGAGAATTTAAAAGTGGTAAATTTCATGGCAAAGGTCTGCGAGAATATGCTAATGGCAACCGCTATGATGGAGAATTTAAGAATGGAGAACCCGACGGTCAAGGAGTTCTGAATTTTGCCGATGGTAATAGTTATGAGGGAGAATTTCGGAATGGGAAGATGGATGGTAGGGGAGTCTATAGTTTTACTAATGGCGATCGCTGTGAGGGTGAATTAAAAAATGGTAACTTTAACGGTAATGTAGTTTGCAAATACGCTGACGGCGAAAGCTATGATGGAGAATTTAAAAATGGCAAAAAACATGGTGAAGGAGTTTATATTTTTGCTGATGGTACAAAAGTAGAAGGAACTTGGGTTGAGGGAAAAATTAAGCAGTAATATATAATTTAATTAACTTTAAATCGTCAATAAAGTTTGCTTATTTTGTCTTTCTTTATAGTATTTTTCACACACAAAAGTAGACTAAAGAGGCAATATAAGTATGTTTAAATTTTGATAACTTCAAGACCTGAATGTTGTATTCCATGTTAAGGAAAAGTGTTATAAATAGTTTTTTTCAAATCTATCTCAATATAAAAATAAAGGTACTCCTGTAGATGTAGTGATTTAGGTTAGAAGTAGGTAATAGGCCACAGAAAACACCTTAAATTCTTATTTTCATACCAAATTTAAAAAAGATAGTTACAGTAAAATTATGACAAAACTGTTGGTGATTTTGCGGTCTATGTGGGAGGGGAATCAAGGGATAATTTGATAAAAAACAATTTTTTATAATTTAAGAACTATTTTTGGTCAATTATGGAACATTTTTACTCTCAGACCAAATAAATAATATAAATTCTTACCTCCTGACTCCTGACTCCTGACTCCTGACTCCTAAAGAACAAAGTCACTGTAGCAAGATTTTATGAAATTGGTATTACAGAAATAGTATTCCCTTGACTACTTGACTTTTTTTAGGAGGTTGCTACTTGTACACCACTACCAAAATAAAATAGTAAATAAATACATGACCAGCACAGAGTCAGAAAAAATACCCAGTAGTCTCCGTACTTTCCTAACAATTTGGGGAGGGCAATTTGTATCTGCCATTGGTTCAGAAATGACAAATTTTGCGATCGCAATCTGGGCATGGGAATTAACAGGTAAAGCAACACCCTTATCTTTAATCTTCTTATTTTCTCATCTACCCACATTAATCGCATCATCTTTTGCTGGAATCTTAGTAGATCGTTGGAGTCGTAAACAACTTATGATTGTTGGCGATACGATAGCAGGATTGTCCACAATTGCTATCCTACTACTATTTCTAACCAATAACTTAGAAATCTGGCATATATACTTGACAAGAGTTATTAACGGGTTATTTGGTTATTTGCAAAACCTGGCTTTTTCTGCTTCGATGTCTACAATTGTGCCAAAGGAGCATTATGCCAGAGGTTCGGCAATGATGTCAATTAAGTATGGTATCTCTTTGGTTTTAAGTCCTGCTTGTGCAGGAGTTCTTTACCCTTTAATTGGTTTGACAGGAATCCTTACTATTGATATTACGACTTTTATCATAGCTGTTAGTATTCTGTGGTTGGTACATATTCCTCAGCCTAAGACTTCTGAAGTAGAAAACTCTCGTGGTAAAAATTGGCATTGGCAAGAGTTAATATTTGGTTTCCGTTATATCTTTCAGAGAAAGGGGTTGTTAGCTCTAATGATCTTTCTGCTAATTTCTAACTTTCTAGCTGAATCTTCGGGAGCAGCACTTTTAGGTCCCATGTTTTTAGCCCGCAGTAATAATAACACAGTAGTGCTTGGCAGCATACAAATGGCTTTCGGAGTAGGTGCATCAGTAGGTGCTACAGTTCTAACTATTTGGGGAGGTCCAAAGTTAAGAATTAATGGTCTCTTAGTTAGCACTGGACTAGGAGGATTAATCAAAATACTATTGGCATTAGGACGAAGTTCTTCAATGTGGATACCAGCAGCATTTTCAGCAGGCTTTTTTATTCCATTGCCTAGTAGCTTCAATCAAGCAATTTGGTTATCTAAAGTAGAGCCTGTTATTCAAGGCAAAGTATTTGCTGCCCGCTATCTGGCAGCTCAAATAACTGTTCCATTAGGTATAGCAGTTAGTGGTGTGTTAGCTGACTACATATTTGAACCAGCAATGAAAACGGATGGTTACTTAGCTGGAATATTTGGTGGTGTGTTCGGTACTGGTGCTGGTGCTGGTATGGCACTTCAAATAGGAATCCTTAGTTGTTGTAGCATAATAATCACTATTTTTGGATATACTTTTGATCCACTACGAAATGTCGAAGTTAATTTACCAGACCATGATGAATCCTGTAGAAAGTGAGATCATTCCGTAACTGGCAAAAAAAAATCCGTTTGAGGCAAAATCATTATCTCAAATCTAGTTATTATTACGAGTGGACTTTTTTTCAAAAAGCAGTCTAAAATAAAGTAGGGAGAATAGAGAATGGATATCCTATTAACAGACGGCCCTGATAGCCGTACTTTTTTACCAGGAGAATTGCAACCTGGTTTTAGTATCTTTGGTTTGAGAGACGATGATATTCTCACTGGCTCAGATAGTGATGAGATAATGTTTGGAGGAAAAGGTGCCGACCAACTATTCTTAGAAGGTGGTAACGATCAAGCTAATGGTAATAATGAACGAGACTTAATTGTTGGAGGTGCTGGGAACGACATTATAAGAGGGGGGAAAGACGTCGATCTGCTAATTGGCGGTCCTGGAGATGACATACTCTATGGTGACAGAGGTGTAGATGGTCCTATAGGGAGTGAAGGTGCTGATACATATGTATTGTTAGTAGATAATAATGCTACTGATGGAGGAGACCTACTTCTAGATTTTAAACCTGAAGAGGGTGATAGATTAGCACTTGTAGGTGATGATTTAAGACCAGAAGATATTGTTTTAGTTGAGGTTCCTACTGAAGAGACAAGCAGAAATGACTTTTTCCCACTATTTCCTCCTGGACTCTCCCTAGAAGAAGCAATAGGTTTGACACAAATCCCTCAAGACTTATTTAATGTAGCCCCAGAAGGAGTAACAAATTTTGAGCTTCAGACACCAGGTGGACAAGCTATAGCTCGAATATTCCTGACAACGGAAGCAGATATTAGGAATAGTTTTGTTGAATTGCCTGAATTATAAGATAAGAAAATACTTGAATCTAGTATCAATTAAAGATTAAAAATCGCCAGAATTTTACTGCTACTTTAATCATGACAAAATCTTAGAAAAGACTGCAATTGATATGTAGTGAGAAGGGTGCTTTTCTGATAAATTAAAGGAATTTTATGTAGTTTTACGAAAAAAATGGATTTAATAAAATCAAAAGTGAAGGATGAATCAAGATTAAAGGAAATTGGATTAGGTTTAGCTTTATCAATGCTCGTAGCAACACCAGCACAATCAAAGGTGCTGCCCCTTTCAAATCAATTGATTCTATTGGATACCCAAGCTAACAATCTATATAATTCTATTAACAATTCAGAGAAGCAAATCTACATTAATAATGTGGATAATATTTCAAGACTACTGGATAATCTCCCCCAGAAAGGAGATGCCCAAAAATTCCCAATTTTGACAAATCAGATACCACCCTTAACACCCATATTAGAACAAAAACTATTAACAAAAAAACATCAGAAAAAATTTACTGGAAGATTTATCGGTATATCTGTAAGTAATACAGACAATGAAATTCCTCAAATCAATATATTAAACTTATCAGAGTTAATAACTTATATACAGAATGAAAATTCTCTGGAATTACCTACGAGTGGAAACTCTTTAACATTATTGCCTCCTATATCAGAAAAACGAACATTAATTAGTCGGCACGAACTTCTGAAAAAAAAGATAGAAGTTGAGCGAAATCAATCTAATACGACGGAAAATCAATACAACCAACAAGAAAAAATTCCTATAATTCTAGCAAATAAAAATCTCAAGAAAAAACAGCAAAAAAGTCAGAAAAGTTTTCAAGAAATAGAGGTGATTACACCTGAATTAAGTTCACAAAATCAACCAGAAAAAATATCGAGAAATTTTAATTTATCAACCCTGCAAAATGAATCTAATACTAGAAAAGAAAATATAGTAAAACAGCAAAATCAAATTGAAGAAAAGCTAGATATAGAAGCGGCAAAAATATTCCGGATCGACGAAATACAACAACCCTTAACCATTGCATCAGGATTATACCAGCCAGATATAGTTGTTACTGACTTTTCCGAAAATATCAGAATAGCGCAGCAAATAATCCAAGTAACGAATATCAGAGTTAACACCACAGAAGAAGGTATAGAGATTGTATTAGAAACCCTCAATGGAGAAAAATTACAACTCAGGAGTTCTGTAGATGGAAATACTCTGATTGCTAATATTCCCAATGCCGTACTAGCTCTTCCAGATACAGAAGAATTTTCAACTAGAAATCCCATCAAGGGTATTACTAACGTTACAGCAAAAACAATAGATGGTAATAGTATTAGAGTTAGTATAGAAGGAGAAACAGACCTGCCAACAGCAGCCATAGTTTCCACAGACGAGGGGTTAACTCTCAGTGTAAATCCTGTCACTGACGAAATAGAGGTAGTAATTAGTGCTACTCGTACTGGTAGAAAAGAAGAAGACACACCGCGCAGTATTACTGTCATCGATAGCGAACAAATAGAAACTCAAGGAGCGGTTAGTACCACTAATAGCTTGACAGATGTTCTTGGTAGACTGGTTCCCGGTTACGGACCTCCTAATCAGGTCGAACGAGGGGCTCGCGCCCAAAATATGAGGGGTCGTCCTGCATTAATTCTAATTGATGGAGTTGTTCAAAATTCAAATTTAAGTGGCTCGCGAGTGAATATTATCGATCCATCTGCCATCGAACGCATCGAAGTAATTCGGGGACCATCTTCTATCTATGGAACTGGAGGAAGTGGTGGAATTATCAACATTATTACTCGCGAACCTACAGAATTTAAACTTCAACAACAAGCACGAGTAGGGATAAATGATTCTATAGGTGATGAAGCATTTCCGGGAAATGGAATAGGTTACAACTCTAGCTATAGTTTTTCCGGGAATCAAGGAATATTTGATTGGCGGTTACAGACATCACTAAATCAGAACAATAGATTGTACGATGCTGATGGGGATGTAATTCCATCAATTCCTTTAGATGGAGCGAGGAGCTTAAATTTTCTCACCAAACTGGGAGTAGATATCGGTGAAGATGAAAAGCTGGCATTTAGTTATAATGTTTATAATGACCGCATATTTTCAGAAAATATTTCAGATCCTGCCGTTGTATCAATTCCTGGTATCCAAAAAGCAAGAGAATTAAGATTGGGTAAGCTTGATTATGAGGAAATACCAGAAACGACAAATCATAATGTTAGTGCAACTTATAACGATGATAGTATTTTTTGGGGTTCTAAGCTTTATACTCAATTCTTTTTTCAACAAACCGATCAAACAAGTAAAGTTGGTGATAACAGAGAACTTATCTCACTTATATTATCTGGTATAGAAGTTGGTCCTGATGCTCCTCTGGTTACTCAAGGTAGGCAAATAGAGAGCAAAGTGGGAACTAGATTTCAAATTAATACACCAATTGCTAATTCTGCTGATTTCCGGTGGGGATTTGACTATACAAATGAAAGAAATGATAACAGGGAATTGTTTGTCGATCCAGTAGCGTTTGATGAAGAGCGAGAAATAAATATCACAGAGAGTATCAGAACTGCTCCTAGTTTTGTATTAAATAGCTTAGGACTTTTTGCTGAAGGAAACTGGGATGTCAATGAAAAATTAATACTCAGCGGAGGTGCCCGTTATGAAAAGATTTATGCCAATGTTGACGGGTGGCAAGCAAGTCCATTTCAAAATTTCGTTGACGTTTTGGCAGGAATTCCTTTGGATGAATTTGAAGGAGGTTCAAGCGATGCTTCAGATGTAGCATTTAATTTTGGAGTTCTCTATAAAGCTTCATCAGTAATTAGTTTCTATGCTAACTTTTCTCAAGGCTTTAGTATTCCTAGCTTGAGTTTCCTCAACAGTAGTGACCCGGGAAACGTTAATGTTGTAATTGATGAAATATTGGAACCGGAAAAGGTAGATAATTATGAAATTGGGCTGCGTGGCAACTGGGACTCAGTGCAGTTTACTGTGGCAGGTTATTATAACCATGCAGATAAAGGACAAAATTTATTTCTGGAACCTGGTGTACTTACTACACAGTTTGTGAGAACTCCTCAACGAAATTATGGAGTAGAAGCTACTATTGATTGGCAACCAGCTAATACCTGGAGTCTTGGTGGCACATTGACTTGGATGGAAGGTGAGGGTGATTTTGCTGGTACAGAGCGTAGTTGGCAACCTTTGAGTACTTTGGAGGTACAACCGATGAAGTTAACATTTTATTTAGAGAATCAAACTTTGCGTAGTTGGAAAAATCGCTTACAACTGCTGTATGTAACTAATCGCGATCGAGCTTTTGATGATGGGGTAGACCAAGTTAGAATTGCTGGTTATACTACAGTAGATTTTATTAGTGTTCTTGATACTGGTTTGGGCAGATTGGAGGTAGGTATTGAGAACTTGTTAAACCATCAATATTTTCCTGTTGTTGCTCAACTCCGTTCTACAGATGTTCAAGAACAAAGGCATCTTGCTGCTCCCGGAAGAGCTCTTAGTATTCGTTATTTTCTGGATTTTTAGTCTAGATGTACTACCATTATGACTTACACAGAACCACCATATCTAGTAGAGTAGAGGGCGAATGCCATTCGCCCCTACAAATGGTTTATAATTTAGTATTTTGCGTAAGTCCTGACCATGAAACAATAACCAGAATCAAAACTAATTTAAAAATGCTTTTAAGTATATTTCGCTTGGCTACAACTTTTTTAATACTCACAATTTTAATCAGTTGCAGTTCTCCAGCTAAAAATTCTAGTGATACATTGTCTGAAGAGCAAGATACTAAAACTGCTACAGAAGAAACCATAATTGTAACTGACTCTACCAATACTGAGATTGTTTTAGACAAGATTCCAGAGCGTATTTTGTGCCTCGATCCTGTCTGCCTAGATATTTTAGCTGAACTAGGAATAGAACCCGCTGGGATTTTACAAACTATGGCTGATTGGGTTCAAGAACCTCATATGTTTGGAGAGCAGGGTAAAAGATTTTCCCAAATTGCTAGTGTAGGTCAGCTAGAGCCAAATTTGGAGCAAGTTGTCCAACTCAAGCCTGATTTAATTATTGGCTTTCCTGTACACAAGAAAACAAGGGAAGCACTCAAAGGAGTTGTTCCTTTATATATGCTGGCGATGCCCGAAACTTATTCAAAGGCGATCGCCAACCTCAAAACTGTTGGACAACTTACAGGGAAGAATGTTGAAGCTGAAGCAGCAGCCAAAAAATTTCTGGATAAGTTAGCAACTTACAAAGCTAAATCTCCCAAAAATCAAACCTTTCTGTTGATACATAGTCCAGCAGGAAATTTAGCTGTATTTACAGACAAAGCTCTTAACTGTGGGTTCCTGAATACAGTTGCTAATTGTTTGTCACCTGAGTATGATAGTAGTTTGGTTCAAATACATGGTGGTGTTCCTTTTTCTCTGGAAAGACTTACAAAATTGGAACCGGACGTGATTTTTATCTCTTCTAATGATGTTGATAATTATGGAGAATTTGCCAATTATTCAGATAGTCCTTTGTGGCAAGGGTTAACAGCAGTGAAAAACCAAAGGGTTTATGGTGCTAACCCATTGAAAATTATGGGTTTGGGAACTCGTGGTTTAGGTCTGTTGTTGGATAAGACTATGCCTAAGATTTATCCAGATGTGTTTTCGGAATAATAATACTAAAACCCATCCTTACTATTTAGGACTGCTGAGGGTAAAATTAAGCAGTAATATTATGTTGGGTTAAATACTGATAAATTAGGGTTTGCTGAAAAAGTCTTTTTTAAGGAGTAGGGGAGTAGGGGAGCGGGGGAGTAGAAGAGTAATTTTTTTGCCCAACTATGCGCCAGAAATGCGCTCCTTTTTGAGCATGAAGAGCTGAAAAACAGGTACTTTTTCAAGACCTAAAAAGGTACTTACCTATATCTGTCAATACTTTGAGATTTAATCAGCAAGCCCTAAATTAGTGAATGGAGAGTAGGGAGTTTTTTATGACTAACTATTAACTATTTTTTTTCTTAATTCCGAGTAGGTATTTCGATAGTAAACTCAGTTCCTTGTGAAGGACTAGAAACACATTTTAATAAACCCTTGTGCTTTTCTACAACTATATTATAACTAATTGACAGTCCTAAACCTGTTCCTTTTCCTATGGGTTTTGTAGTAAAAAAAGGATCGAATAATTTAGATTGAACATTTTTGGGAATTCCTATTCCATTATCACATATCTTAATCATAACCCATTTTTCATCTATTAATTTTGTCATAACTCTAATTTGAGGAGCTGAGTTTTTTCCGCGAAATACTGATTCTTCTAAAGCATCAATTCCATTAGCTAAGATGTTCATAAATACCTGATTTAACTGACCGGGATAACACTCAACTTTAGGTAAGTCAGCATATTCTTTTAAAACTTGAATAGCTGGACAATTTTGCTTTTCTTTCAATCGATGATTTAAAATTAACAAAGTGCTATCAATACCAGAATGAATATCGACTGGTTTCATATCTGCTTCATCCAAGCGAGAAAAATTTTTCAAAGACTTAACTAATTCACAGATACGATCGGTTGCTATGTGCATTGAATTTAATACTTTAGGTAAATCTTCACTCAGAAATTCTAATTCTATTTCTTCTATTTTTTGTGATATTTCGACTCCTGGTATTGGAATTTTTTTTTGATATAGATTAACTAACTCTAGTAAATCTTGAAGATAATTATTTGCCGGATATAAATTGCCTTTAAGAAAATTAATTGGATTATTAACTTCATGGGCAATACCAGCTACTAACTGACCCAAGCTCGAGAGCTTTTCTGCTTGAATTAATTGAGCTTGAGTCTCAATAAGTTCATTTAAAGTTTGTTGTAGTTTTTCTGCTTTTTCTCTTGATTTAGCTTCTGATTTTTGCAGAGCATTTATCAGTTTCTGGCGTTCTGTAATATCAGTGGCGACACCAATGACACCAAATATTACATCATTTTCTCTTTTTAAAGGAGACCATCTAGTATTAAAAATTAAATCCCCAAACTTAGCAATTGCTTCAGCATTTTTTCCTCTTAAAGCACAATTATTTGCCTCCAAAAGTTGAGGTTGGTCTTGGTAGACATCATAAATAGATAGTCCTAATATTTCATCTAATTGTTGACTTGTTAATTTGACATTTTTACCTTCAAATAAGGTAAATATACCATTACAGTCTAGGGTAAATAAAATAATTGGAGCATTTGTAATAATAGTTCGTAATTGCTGTTCTTTATCAGATAAAACTTGGGTCATTACTCTAGCTATTGCTGTAGCTCGATATTGAGTAGTAGTCATAGACCAAGTTAAACCAAAAAGAAGACAACTAATGGTTAAACCATTCGCCAGTATCAGTACCGACTTTTGTTGCTTTGTTTTTTCTATTTCCCTTTCTCCATAGTCTGTCGATGACTCTGTTGAACTAACAAAAAGTCTATCGGTTTTTTGCCAGACAACCCATGTTACTCCCAATGACAATATTAGTAATAGCCAAGGCAGCCATTTTAATAATAGCTGTGGTCTAGATGGAGATGAATCGGAATCAAATTTTGGTTGCAGTGACATTATACTGTATAATTCTTTGTAGATTAATTAATGAGAAAAAGTTATTGATAAAAATAATCAACTAATTGAATAGATAGTCAATGCAGTGAATTTACCTTAAATTTTATTCTGACAGACTTTTCAAGTTAAATATCTATAGTACATTTATTATTATAATAGATAATTATTATCAATAATGTTTTTTGATTTAGGGCTTGCTGATTAACCATAAAACTATTTACAGATAAAGGCTTTAGCCTTTTTAGAGTGAAAGAAGTGCAAGCTTTTCGGTATCTAGAGCTACAAAAAGTTAGCATTTTGAGCAGACAAGGGCGGAAAAATCAAGGGATAATTCTTTCTCCTACCTCCTCTATAGAACTCATTTGGGGTCTATTGAAAATATAGATGGGGTTATGGGTTGTATTGGAATATTTTTCCATCTTTTCGTTGTATTTCCTCTAAGTACAGACGACTCTGTACCTCAAAAATTTAATCCCTGGTAAAGATACCAAATGGCTTCTATAATTCAATACGGTTCAGTTAAGACTAAAACTGATAAGGTATGGAACTATTAGAGTAGCTCTTGAGATTACAGAAGTTCCCAAAAAAATCCTTAACTGAACTGTATTGTTCTATAATTCCCATTTCTCCCAAATACTCCCTGAAAAGACTTTTTCCGCAAACTCTATTTAGATTTGAAGGAGACAAAAAACAACTCGCGGTCTGGAAAAATAATCAAGCAAATGGAAAAAAATTCTCGTGTCAGTCAATTACCTAAACAAAACTCCCGCTCTCAGCGTTTACTAACCACAGGTTTACTGATAAGCATATTTGTATTAGTAATCTGCTTGATTATTAGTATAACTACAGGCGATGCAGAAATTCCTCTGGAAACTGTCTATAAAACATTTACAGCATTTGATGGTTCCACAAACCAACTAATTATCCGCACTTTGAGACTACCTCGCAGCTTAATCGCAATGTCAGTCGGAGCTTCCCTTGCTGTAGCAGGTAGTATCATGCAAGGATTAACTAAAAATCCTCTAGCTAGTCCAGGAATTCTAGGAATAAATGCAGGAGCAGTTTTAGCTGTAGTATCCGGAGGATTGATTTTTGGCTCCGACTCAGCAAACATTTATCCTACTTTTGGCTTTTTTGGAGCTATTATAACAGCACTAACTGTTTATTGGTTGGGGTCTCTTGGTAAAGGTGGCCTCCAACCTGTCAAGTTAACTATTGCAGGTGCAGCTATAACTGCTCTTCTTAGCTCTTTAACTACAGCAATACTAATTCTCGATCAAAATAGCTTAGAGAATATTCGATTTTGGCTAGCCGGATCGGTTGCCGGAAAAGACTTAAATGTATTTTTGCAAGTATTTCCCTATCTTTTGATAGGATTAACCATAGCTTTTTTGCTAGCACGACAGATTACTATTCTAACATTAGGAGAAGATGTAGCAATAGGTTTAGGAGTACAAACTGTCTGGGTAAAAGTTGGTGCAACTATCTGTGTGGTAATCTTAGCAGGATGCTCCGTATCAATTGCAGGTGCTATTGGTTTTATTGGATTAGTCGTTCCTCATATTGCCCGCCTCTTAGTCGGCATTGATTATCGTTGGATTATTCCTTATGCTGCAATTTTGGGTAGTATTTTATTACTCTTAGCTGATATTGCTGCCCGTCTGTTACTAAAACCTATTGAAATTCCTGTGGGAATAATGACCTCTTTAATCGGAGGTCCTTTTTTTATATATTTAGCTTTATCAAAAGACTTCTTGCAGAAGTCAGGGAATAGGGAATAGGGAATAGGGAATAGTAAGGTGTAAAAGGGTTTTTCCAGCGGAAACCCTGCGAGAACAGGATTTAGAAATGTCCGCGCCCTTTGCTTCGACTGCTATAATTAAAACTTTTGCAAGAGGTCTAAAGATTATAAAAATGAAAGAACGCTGGTTAGTTATCCGCCCTCAAGAATTTCCCATCTCATGGCGTGTGGAGCGACGAGTACCAATTGTTTTGTTGGTCTTGGTAGTATTAACCCTGGTAACTATGATATTAAATGTGAGTGTCGGCGAATATCCGATACCACTCCTAGATGTATTCAAAACCATAATTGGTTTAGAAACAGGCAATACAGATTATTCGTTTGTTGTTAATACCCTACGTCTACCACGAGTATTAATATCAGTCGGTGTAGGAATGGGATTAGCAGTATCAGGGGCAATTCTACAAAGCTTAATTCGTAATCCTTTGGCAACTCCAAGTATTATAGGTGTGAATGCTGGAGCAAGTTTAGCTGCTGTGGTAGTAATTGTACTTTTGCCAAATGCTCCTCTATTTACTATACCTATCTCTGCTTTTGGTGGAGCGATCGCTATTTCGATTCTCATTTACCTACTTGCTTGGGAAAAAAGGAATTCAACCATGTACTTAGTTTTGATTGGCATTGGTTTAAACACCATTGCCAGTGCCTTAACTACTGTAATGGTAACATTTGGCGAATTAAATAGTGTTTCTCAAGCTTTAATTTGGATTACAGGTAGTGTGAGTGGTCGCAGTTGGGAATATGTTTGGCCATTACTGCCCTGGTTATTCATATTTTTACCTTTGGCAATTTTTCTAGCAAAAGACCTCAACGCCCTTTTTTTAGGAGAGGAAGTAGCTATAGGTTTAGGTATTCCCCTTGACTGGCGACGCGGTTTGTTATGGTTAACAAGTGTTAGTTTAGCTGCTGCTTGTGTAGCAACCGCTGGAGCAATAGCATTTGTTGGGTTTATTGCACCACACTTAGGTAGGCAGTTGGTAGGTCAATCCCATGAAGGTCTAATTCCGACTGCTGCGATGATTGGTGCATTTATTGTAGTCTTGTCAGACTTAATTGGCAGAGTATTATTTGCCCCAACAGAAATTCCTTGTGGCATAATTACTGCCATTATTGGTGCACCTTATTTTCTTTATTTATTGTATCGGAGCCAGCAATGATCGACTCAGAAAGCCCAAAAAGTGCTTTAACTACTCGAAAGCTAACTGTTACTTATAACAATGGACAACCTATTGTGCTGAATTTAGATTTGGCAATTCCTAGAGGTAAGATTACTGTGATAGTCGGTCCTAATGGTTGTGGCAAATCAACTTTACTCAAAAGTTTGGCAAGATTGCTCAAACCTATTAGCGGTACTGTTTATTTGGATAGTAATTCTATATTTAAGTTATCAACAAAGGAAGTAGCAAAACAATTAGCTATTTTGCCTCAAAGTCCTACTGCTCCAGAAGGTTTGACAGTAGAAGAGTTAGTAGCTCAGGGCAGGTATCCTTATCAGAATTGGTTACAACAATGGTCTATTGATGATGAAAAAATTACTCAACAAGCTTTGGCTACTACGGGACTTTTGGAGTTGGCAGGGCGATCGCTTGATTCTCTATCTGGAGGCCAAAGGCAACGAGCTTGGATTGCGATGGCCTTAGCTCAGGATACAGAAATTTTATTGTTGGACGAACCAACTACTTTTCTGGACTTGGCTCACCAGATTGAACTTCTGGATTTGCTCTACGATTTGAATCATTCTCAGGGACGAACAATAGTTATGGTTTTACACGATCTGAATCAAGCTTGTAGATATGGAGATAATTTAATTGTACTAAGAGATGGCCAAATTGTGACTCAGGGTCATCCAGAGCAAGTAATGACTGTAGGAATGGTTCGTTTAGTATTTGGCCTGGAGTCTCAAATTATTCAAGACCCTGTAACTGGGACACCAATGTGTATACCAATGGGACGCAAAGCGAAACAAAAAGTGTGATGTATATTTAAGAAAATATACAAATATTAATTTTTTCTTAAAAAAATATAAAAATTTCATTAAATCATTACAAATAAAAAATATACATGTTAAGATTTCCTTAAATTAAATGAGAATTCTTTTCATTTAATTTGGTGTAGTAAAAAGTTTAAAAGCATACGGTAAGTTTTGCTAACGCAGAGCTTTCCGGCAGAATGTTATGCAAACGTTTTCTATGTCTGAGAGAAACCCTGTTTTTGAGACGCAAGACGTTAGCGTTACTTATAATCAATATAAAAAAATTCACTAAAAAATGATTTCGTTAAAATACTCTTGCTGCCGTGAGATGCCTAAAAAATTATTCACTTGTAGAACGAACTGTTAGCGCAGTTTATCCTGCCGATAAACCCAAAAAATCTTATTATTGTTTGGTTTCCTACGTCAACCTAAGCTAGTAGGGGCGAGTTCCAGTTAAAATTAATACATCAATATTCAATCATAAATGAACCCGCCCTAATGCACAAAACTAGCTATGTCACTCCAAATAATAGAATAAGATGTAAATAAGGGAGCAAAATGCTCCGACTATTAATAAAATGACTCAACTATATCAAACCACTAAAAACACTCTCACTGAGTGTCGTTTCTGTTCGGAGATATCAAAAGCTAATGGAGAAGACCCCATAGGAACAGCATCAACTTGCGACCACTGGTTAATTATTGAAATAGCACAACCCTGGTCTGAACAAGCTTTTATGGAAAATCGTCAACTTAAACCAGTGCTTGGTTTAATTTTCCAAGCAATAAAAGATGGGGTGAAGTTAAAACCAATGGCGATCGCTCCTGACCGGGAATATTCCCAACCTGGTTATACTCGCATACTATATTATTACCGCCCTGGTGAATTATTTGCCGAGTATGAGAAGCAAGAATATATTGTACCTGATGCTTTGATGAGTCAGTTACTAATTTCTTTACTCAAGCAACTACAGCAACAACCAAACGAACTGGAAAATTTTCAGCAATACCAGCAACAAACTAGCCATATTAGAGAAATGCTAGTTTGTACTAATGCCAATGTTGATGTAGCTTGTGGTAGGTTTGGCTATCCTATTTATAAAAAGTTGCGTTCTGAATATGCAGCTACTTCTCAAGGAAATTTACGAGTTTGGAGATGTAGTCATTTTGGCGGTCATCAGTTTGCACCAACATTAGTCGATCTGCCCGAAGGTCGTTATTGGGGACACTTAGAACCAGAAATGATCGATCTACTGGTATTGAGAAATGGTTCAGTATCAGGTCTGCGCCAGTATTACCGAGGTTGGGCAGGTTTAAACTTTTTTGCCCAAATTGCCGAACGGGAAATATGGATGCAAGAAGGTTGGAATTGGTTGAAGTATCCTAAAGCGGGGAAAGTATTGGCATTTGATGAAGAAAGACTAAAACATCTCAGTCTAGAGGAAGCAAAGGCAGAAGCAAACTGGGTATTGGTGCAACTAGAATTTATTGTTGATAATAATAACAATTTAAAAAAAACTTATGAAGCTAGGGTGGAACTTAATGGTGAGGTGATGAGTGCCTTGCATTCGAGCGATGATATGGAATTAACAGCAGTTAAGCAATATCATGTCAGTTCTTTAGTGAAACTCAATTGACGCTCATTCTTGATACTTATTTTTTTTAGATCGAGTTCTGATAATTAATAACAATACTGTAGATTTGGTTGAAGTATGAAACCAAACAAAAACAAAACAGATAATAGTTTTTGGGTTATCCTAATGCTTAATCAAGCCTACAATTTGCAAACTTTTTCTTATAAGTATTTAACCTAATATGATATTGTTTTATATTTTTCTATTTTATCAAATCTCCTAATACTTAATACCTGTAATAGTTTAATAAACCAAAATCTGTCATAGCTAATTTATTGAGATTTAGTATTAGTAGATATATAGCATTTTCAAATGATACCCGAAAATGTCTAGGAGTTTTTTTTAGAAAATGTGACTCATAATCCTGAAATTTCAAATAAATGATATTTATTAGGTTCTTTCTAATAACTACTAACTACTACTAACTATTAACTATTAACTACTAACTACTGATTACTGACTACTAAAAAAGATGAAATATTTAACAACAGCAGAATACAAAGCACTATATCAGGAATATTTAGAAAAAGGTAAAATTATTTCATATTCTGATGATTTTGAAACTTTTCTCAGAATTCAAGCAGAACAGGAGTTAGGAGTAACAGCATACGATAGAACAATCCAACTGCGGCCTGGATTAAAAATAAAAATTAGTGGCGGAAAAGCAAAATATACTTTTGCTAGAGAAATTCAACATGATGATTCCATGCCATTAATATTAGCTTTTCAACTTGCGGGAAGTTACCGAGTATGGACAGAAGGAATTGGAGATGACTACTATTCTGAAAAAAGTGGAGAAAATTATTTATTTTTTCTTCCTGGTACAAAAGAAATAGAAGAAATACCAACCGGAGAAAATTTAGAGAGAATTAGAATTATTGTAGAACCCGATCTTTTCAGAAATTTTAGTAGTAGTCAACTTGATTTAATGCCTACTGAATTAAAAGCATTAATTGGCAATGATTCACGGCAAATTTTTCATCGGAATGTTGGAGCTATAACTCCAGCAATGCAGCAAGCATTACAGCAAATTATTAATTGCCCCCATCAAGGTATGGCAAGACAAATTTATTTAGAAAGTAAGGCACTAGAATTAATAAGTTTACAGTTAACACAATTAATACAAAGTCAGTCAGAAATTATTTCATCTAGTTCATCTGGATGTTTACAACCAGATGATATTGAGAGAATTAATCAAGCAAAATCTATTTTAGAAGCAAATTTAGAAAATCCACCATCTCTAATGGAATTAGCTAGAAAAGTACAACTTAATGATTATAAACTCAAACGAGGCTTTAAGGAAGTTTTTGGTACAACTACATTTGGATATTTGCAAAAAATCAGAATGGAGCGGGGGAAAAATCTCTTAGCAGAGAGGATGTTAACTGTTGCTGGAGTAGCTCAAACTGTTGGTTATAAGAGTCCAAGTCGGTTCTGTGATGCTTTCAAAAAACATTTTGGTATTACTCCCAGAAATTACAGAATGAGTCTAAATTTTTAAATCGACAAAACAGGCAAAAAAAAATCCGTTTAGGGCAAAACTAATCTCTGGAACGAAATCTATGATGGTGTTTGATTTGCCAAAAAGCAAAATCAAATATCAAGGAGGATTTAACATTGGATATTATTTTAACAGACGGCAATGATGTTCGGACTTTATCCCCAGGAGAATTAGGACCTAGCGATAGTCTATTTGCCCTAAGAGGTAATGATGATGTAACTGGTTCGAGCAGTAACGAAACAATGTTTCTAGGTAAAGGTAACGATGTAGCAAGAGGTACAGGGGGTAATGATGAAATTAATGGTAATAATGAACAAGATTTAATTACAGGTAGTGATAGAGACGATACTGTAAGAGCAGGTTAAGGAAATATATCAACCACTCACAACTGCTGCTGCACTATATCAACCCGACATAATTATCACTAACATATCTGAAGATATTTCTCAAGATATTAGAATTGCTCAAGAAATTATTCAAGTAACAAATATCAGACTTGATTCAACTTCAGAAGGTCTACAAATTATATTAGAAACACTCTCTGGAGAAAAGTTACAAGTTAAAACTGCAGTTGATGGAAATACTCTAATTGTTGATATTCCAAATGCTGTATTATCTCTCTCTGCCAGACACAGAAGAATTTAGTGCCAAAAACCCGATAACAGGAGTGACTAATGTTGCAGCAATAACTATTAATTCTAATACTATTCGAGTTACAATAGAAGGAGAAACAAGTCTACCAATAGCATCATTACTTCCTGCTGATGAAGGTTTAGCCCTGAGTGTAGAACCAGTAATTGAAGATGAAGAAATTGAAGTAGTAATTCAAGCAACCCGTCGTGCTAATGCCAAAGAAGAAGACATACCACGCAGTATTACCGTTATTCCTCGCGAACAAATAGAAAGCCAAAATAGTGTTAGTGCAACTAATAACGTTACAGATATTCTTGGTAGAGTAGTACCTGGTTATGGTCCTCCTACCGCAATTACCAGAAGAACCCGAAGCCAAAGTTTGCGAGGTCGCCCCGCTTTAATATTAATAGATGGAGTCGTGCAAAATTCTAATCTCAGCAACGATACAGAATTGAATACTATCGATCCATCAGCAATTGAGCGCATTGAAGTGATCCGGGGTCCCTCTGCTCTCTACGGAAATGGATCGACTGGTGGTATTGTCAACATTGTTACTCGTACCTCTAGCGAAGGTTTGGAACAGGAAGGAAGAATAGGTTACAGCAATTTTGGTGGAGAAGAATTTTTTCCAAACAACGGATCGAGTTACAATGGTAGATACCGCATATCAGGTAGTGCGGGGAATTTTAATTGGGGAATTAATGGTTCACTAAATCAAAATAACAGATTTTATGATGCAGAAGGAGATATTATTCCTACAGGTGATCTAGATGGAAGTAGAAGTTTAAATTTACTAACTACACTTGGTTTAGATTTGAATGAAGAGCAACGACTTAAATTCAAATACAACCTTTATAACGACAGACTTTTCCCTCGTTATGCCGCTGATGGAGAAAACATAGAAATATTTGGCTTACAAAAAGCTAGAGCTGAAAGAATTCCTCGTTATGATTATGAAGAACCTCCCGAACAGACGAATCACAATATCAGCTTAACTTATGATAATGACAATTTGTTTGGTTCTCAGCTTTATACTCAATTTTTCTTTCAAAGGACTTATTTGAGACAAGTGCTTCAAGACTTCCGAGATTTTTTTGCTAGTACTCTTCCTAGCGAACTGCCAGCAGATTTCCCTGGACTTAGACAACCCGCAAATGAATCAAGAAAATTAGGAACTCGTATACAGATTACTACTCCTTTTTCTCAATCTGCTAGTGTCTTTTGGGGAGTTGACTACACTAACGAGAGAAATGATACAGAAGATTTAGTTTTAGATCCAGAAGCATTTAATGAACGAGAAGAATTAAATGTTAGAGAGCGTGTTACTCCGGTTCCTAATTTTGACATAAATAGTGTGGGAATTTTTGCTGAAGGACAGTGGGATGTGACTGAAAAGATACTACTTAGTGGAGGTGCGCGTTATGAAACCATTCATTCCAATTTAGAAGATTGGACAGGAAGTCCATTCAATAACTTTCTGGCTATACTTGCAGGAGAAGAATTACCAGAATTTGAAGGAGGTACTACTACTGCATCAGATATAGTTTTTAATACTGGCGTTGTCTATAAAGCTTCACAAGAAATTAGCTTGTTTTTCAACTTTTCTCAAGGATTTTCTATCCCCAGTTTTGGTTTCCTTGGATTAGCAACCGATCCAGTTAACTTTGATCTGGGAACAGACGAATTGTCTGAACCAGAGAAAGTTCATAACTATGAAATAGGTATACGTGGCAATTGGAAATCAATACAATTTACAGCTGCAACTTTTTATAATCATTCCGATCTAGGGCAAAATTTGACATTAGGAGAGGATGGTTTCGCAGAGTTAGATCGAGGTCCTCAACGAAACTATGGAGTGGAAGCAACTCTTGATTGGCAACCTACAGATACCTGGAGAATTGGCAGCACTTTTACTTGGAATGAGGGTGAAGGAGACCTTCCAGGAGACAATCGTGGTTGGCAACCTTTGAGTGGTATAGAAGTGCAACCTATGAAAGTGACTTTGTATGTACAGAATGAAACTTTGCCTAATTGGCGAAATAGGTTACAAATGCTATTTGTGGGCGATCGCTTTAGAGCTTTTGACGAGGACGTAGATGAATTTCAAGCAAATGGTTATATAACATTTGATTTAGTCAGCGTCCTCAATTTAGGGTTGGGGAGGTTAGAGTTAGGTGTTGAGAATTTATTTAACCGTCAATATATACCTATTTCTTCTCAAGAACGGATTAATAATAATGAATTTCGATATTTAGCTGCTCCTGGACGGAATCTTAGTATTCGTTATTTTTTGAAGTTCTGAAGTTAGTAGTCAGTAGTCAGTAGTGAGAGCTTCTTGCTCTCTCATTAGACCTCTCCGGAAAAGAGGGAACAGGGAACAGGGAGAAGTAATTAATAATTTATGGATAATAATTGATTCTATTTTGAATTTTCGGAGATGTCTATTAGTAATGTGTAGTGAGGAGAAATTGATATGACTAAAAACAAAGTTATCATAGACAAGATTGAGGAAAAAAATCAAATAAATATGAATTTTTATTTGTTTACACTAACAGTTCATCAAACATATAGGAAAATAGCTTCAGTGATATTTGGAGGAATTTCGGCTTTAGTGCTGACAACCCTTATAAGTTGCAGTGCTTCTCAAAAAACAACATCAACAACAGAGACTATTACACAAGAAATTATAACTGCCACCGATGCTAGTAATACCCAAATAACTCTAGAAAAACCAGCAGAACGAATTGTTTGCTTAGACTTTTTGTGCATAGATATTTTAGCAGAATTAGGTATTAAACCAATAGCAATTGTCGGAGAAGATATGATTTCTTGGATACAAGAACCACACCTATTTGGCAAACTAGTTGAAAAACCTGCTATAATTGGCTCTACAGGTATGATGGAGCCAAATTTAGAACAAATTGTTCAACTTAAACCAGATTTAGTCATTGGTACAAATGGTGCCCACAATAAAACACGGGAAGCACTCAAGGGAGTAGTTAATTTCTATCTACTTTCTGCACCACAAAATTATTCAGGAGCGATCGCTAACCTGAAAAGTATTGCTGAGTTGACAGACAAAACAGCAGAAGTTGAAACTGTAGCAAAAAATTTTCTGGACAAGTTGGAAACCTACAAAGCAAAATCGCCACAAAATCAAACAGTGCTATTCATACATCGTCCACCACCAAACTTTTTTGTAGCTACAGACAAAGCTTTAAATTGTGCAACTATAAATGAAGTTGCTAATTGTTGATCAGCAGAATACAGCAGTGATGCTGTTGCTTTAATTAACTATCTTCCTTTTTCTCTAGAAAGACTTGTAGAGTTAGATCCAGATGTAATTTTTATCTCATCTGGTATTGTAGACAACTATGAAATATTTGTGAATTATTACCAAGATAACCCTTTGTGGGATAACTTAAGAGCAGTGAAAAACAAACGGGTTTACGGTGCTAGCACCTCAAGATTATTTGGTATTGGCACTCGTGGTTTAAGCCAGATGTTAAAGCAGACTATGCCAAAGGTTTATCCAGATGTGTTTCCTGATTCACAACTATCACAGAGTCAAAATTAAGATTATACCTCCTACCCCTCAGTCAAAAACTGGGAAAATAGGAGGTAATATTTAATCTACAACAACATTAACTACCTGGACTTTAGAAAAAAATAGGTTAAAAATCAGCTCAAAAGCTTATGCAGTAATGTTTTAACCTAGAATTAACTGTTTTATTGATATATCTAGGTTTTAGCTATTTTTAGCACTGTGAGGTATTTCCCTTGCTAATACTAGCTTTGAAGCCATTTTCGGTGTAAAAAATCTCAAAGTACAGCTACAAGCTAAACCTAATTCTTCTACCGCTCGACCCAACATTGATTGACCACGTTTCATTTATGTACGTTCAGTTTCCATTGCTAATACACGAGCTTTTTCAGACACAGAAACATTATCAGTATTGGGTTGATTGTTATATTTTACGCCCTTTTGCTGTTTTAATAGCGTTGTGACTTCTTTCCTTACGCCTGGATGTTTGCTGATTTTATTACTCCAATAAGTCCAGTCACCGTCGTAGGGTGATTTATTACCTTTGTCTTTGATGTGCCTTTCTATGGGGACATCTGAGTGTTGGTTTAGTATATATTTGCCTTTGTTAAATGTCCAATTTCTGGTTCCTTTAACATTGGGGAAATACTTTTTCTTTATCCAGGTGGCTGATTTATTTGAGTGCCTTCTATTTGCCCAACGCCATAACCTTTTCCATAAAAGCATATCCAGTTTGCGGAATACTTTCTTACTGACTACAGTTGAGTAGTAGTTAGCCCATCCTATTAAAGTCTAGTATTATTCCAGAAATATTTCCTGGGTTGACAAAAAATCAAACTACAGTAAAGTAAGGATATGAGTCATTCAGTACCATCCCTAACTCCAGAAAACCTGAACCAGTTGCCCAGAAAGGAACTGGTGAAGATACTATTAACTCAACAAAAAATCATAGAACAACTACAACTAGAAATTGAGTAATTAAAAATTACAAGATTTAAAAAGTCGCCCGCTTATGGGCGAGGCTTGAAACGCATTTTTTTGGTCAAAATTGCTTCCACTGCTGGAGGTAAACGACGCATAATTTTCCCTTTCTCTTTGTCAACAGTTACTAATGTTACTTTGGCAGTAACAAATAATTCTTTACCATCCAAAGATTGAATTTGGTAATCCCAATCCAACCTGACCCCTTCACTATTTGCCATGCGAGTCTTAACCACAACTACCATACCCAACTTTACAGGTTTATGGTATCGTACCGAAAGTTCCACTACTGGCAAATCACAACCGAGGTTAACCAACTCAGCAAATTCAATACCAATGGAACGTAAACTTTCAACCCGCGCCTCCTCCATCCAGGAAATATAAGTTCCATGCCAAACAATACCAGCATAGTCTGTATGATGGGGATGGACCCGAACTACATATTCAAACCAGACTTCCGGTTTTTGAATAGATTGACTTTCAATTGCACTTGTAGGTAACTGAGGTTGAGATTGTTCTGATGAGGCCACTTTACAAAAATTTCTAAAACTCTACATTTCTAAAACTTACCATTGCCGTTAGGGATTTATGCTACTTTAAAAGACTATTATTATCTGATTGTCTTAACTTAAGATTATGATAAACAAAATTTTAGTAGCTGTTGCTGGCCGGGGACTATGTGAACAGATGCTTAATATGTTGATGGAGATTCCCTATTTTCAAACAGCGTCTGTAACTGTATTGCACGTTGTACCCCCTCAAGTAAGTGCAGAAGGTATGTCAGCGAAGTTAGAAGCAGGTGGGAAAATTCTGGCAGAGGCCGTGGAGTCTTTAAAGGTAGATCCAAAAAAAGTCAATCCTCGACTCAAACAAGGAGACCCGAAAGATATTGTTTGTCAAGTAGCTGATGAAGAAAAATCTGAGCTAATTATTATGGGTTCCCGGGGATTGGGCAAGCTGCAAGCCATTCTAGAAAATTCCGTTAGTCAATATGTTTTCCAGTTAACTTCCCATCCGATGCTACTGGTAAAAGATGATGTCTATGTCAAAAAAATCAGGCGCGTGATGGTTGCCCTAGACTCATCAGAAGAAGGGAAAAATTCTCTAAACATGGGCATTTCCTTAGTGAATCAAATTCCTGGGGGAGAATTAATTTTGAGTCATTTGAAAAAGGATGTCAGTGGAAAATCAAGTCAAGATTATACTGCGGATGCCGAAAAAGATCCTATTATAGCTGAAGCTTTAAAAGAAGCGAAAACAAAGGGTATTCAAAAATATCGCTGTGTTAGTGGCAGTGGTAAACCAGGGCCAGAAATTTGTAAAATCTCCCAGGAATTGAATGTGAATCTATTAATATTGGGTTCTCCCGATCGCCGTCCATCGAGTGCTAAGAGTCTTGTAGACCTTGATAGACTATTAGGAAACTCTGTATCAGACTATGTAAGGGTTTATGCTAATTGTCCTGTCTTGTTAGTCCGCTAAACTATGATTTATACCAAATTCAAAAAAGGTCGTTTTTGAGATCTATTTAAAACAGATATAGGGAGGTGGAGAGGTGGGGAGTATTTTTCAACCTGCTTGGTGCGCTACCAGAGATGCGCTGTGCGACGGTGAGTGCAGTGCACCCTTCGGGTTAAGCGACAGTCAAGGAACTGCCGTTCGCGCAGCGTCTCTGAAAGAGATACCGGAAGAGCACGGGGTCGCAGGAGCTTTTTTCTTTATGCGTTATGCCTTCCCTCCATCTTCTGACTTCTGAGTCCTGACTCCTGAAGACTGGTAAAAACCCGGGTCGCTGACAAAGATACCTTCAGGGGTTCTATATAGCAAAATACAGGTCTTCCCTCACTACAAAAAAAAGTTAATGTAGCATTATGTTTTGAAACTGGTATTAGAGATTTCCCCTGCAAGGTAAAAATTAATAAAGTAGGAACGTAACATAAAAATTCCGCTCCTACTTTTTTTTGGGAAATGCTAAATTTTTAGCTTTCGTTGTTGCCAGTTTGAATATACAAAATGATTAAGAAAACGGCTGGCACAAATATGAACAAAATGGTTGCTACAAACCCTAAATTATTAACTTCCATGATTACCCACCTTGAGTTTAAATACCACAAAACAAGAATATCATTATTTGCGTTTTGGTTTTGTTTTGACAACCACAGGACCATTAACTAGGGTCTGACAAGCTAATCTACAGTTGGGGGGCCTCTTTTTCAACTTTTGTTCTTCCACTGGAGTACGGGGTGAAAGATTTTCTATACCTTCAACAATTTCTACTACACAGGTGCCACACTGTCCATAGCCACCACAATTCATCATTTTGGCTGTAAAGGTATAAATGTCAATGCGATTTTCTAGAGCTTTGAGCCTTAAATTAGCCCCATCGGCAGCAATTACTTCCTGATTTTCGTTTTCAAACTTAATGTTGGCCATGGTGAATTATTAATTTATTGTAATAAAATGTTAACTAATATTAAGGACTTTAACTTACTGCCCTGTTTTGCACAACCTTACAGTATACATCTCCGGAAAAGAGGGAACAGGGAACAGGGAACAGGGAACAGGGAACAGGGAACAGGGAGAAGTAATTGATAATTTCTGGATGAGAATTAATTTGATTTTGAATTTTCACCAGATGTCTAGTAGGGAAAAATAGAAAAGCATTTAGCCATCAGTCGTCACCTATCAGCTAATTTTTAACTTCTCTCTTAGGGCTATACTTTATAAACATCTTTCTTAAAATAAAACTTGACAAAAGAGATAAATTATGTATTTGCTATTAAATGGATATTGCGGGAGAGTAAACGTATTGAAAAATAGGCTCTTCTCCCCACACTCCCCGCACTCCCAACTCCCAGTTTAAGGAGTATCTGATAAATTTCCACCAGGAAGATTACTCACAGAGCGTTGCAGTTCCGACAAAGAACGATTATAGTCAATAATTGCCGTTAACAAATTATCCTCAGCCCTAGTCAAATCTGTTTCCTGTTGAATAACTTCTAACTGAGTTCCCACACCTGCTTGAAATCGTAATCTTGCCAAACGCAAAGCTTCCTTCGCCTGTTCCACACCCAACTCAGCAGTAGAAATATTTTCAAAGCTAGCTTCCAAACCAAAGAAAGCTACCTCAACTTCCCGACGAATCTGATTTCTAACTTGCTCAAATCTAGTTTCAGCAATCTCTCCATTTAGTATACTTTGTCTGGCGGCAGCCCTTGCTGCACCACCATCAAAGAAATTCCATCTAAACCTTAATCCTATTGTACTGCCATCAGCCCAACCCCTAGCTGCTCGCCAACTTTGGTTTTCAGTAGTTAATGCCAAAACATTGTAGGTAGCAAAGAAATTCAAGTTTGGTCTGACTGATGAAAGAGCTAGTTTGCGCTGCTCATCACTTAAGTCTCTTTGCACTAATTGCTGTTCTAGCTCGGCTCGGTTCTGAAAAGCTGCCACAATTGTTTCATCCAAAGATAAAAGCCAAGACCCCGCTGGCTCAATTGGATCGGCAGCCGTCAAATTAATCAACTCATTAGCACTTAATCTTTCTGCCAAACGACGTTGGGAACTACGTTGATCTCGAAGTGCATTTGTCAGGTTTTGTTGTTCATTTGACAATGTTACCTGAGCTTGCAATACATCAAATCTGGTTCCGACTCCGGCTCTTTCTAAAGCTTCCGCATCTTCCAAACTTTTGCGAGCATTTTTAACAGCAGCTTCTCCAATTCTGACTCGTCCATCTGCTTGTTGTAAATTATAGTAATCATTAGATACATCCAAGCGCAATTGTTCTGAAACTCTCTCTAGCTCTAACTCCCGTAGACGCATTTGTTCCCTAGCAACTCCAATCCTGGAAGAACGAGCTTTACCAAGACCAAGGTCATAATCAAATTGAAATGTATTGGTAAAAGTTGTGACAGGGAAATTTTGAATATCAGTGTCTATGAACTCGTCTGCTCCTGTTACCTCAGCTACCCGTTGTTGAGCTTGTGCCTGCAAATCACCTATAGCACTTTCTATACGTTCTATAGTTGAGTCAAAAGTAAGACTTGGCCATAAAGCAGCTTGAGCTTCTCGCAAAGCAGATTTACTGCTTTCAACTTCTAGTTGAGAAACTTGGATTTCTGGGTTATTACGTCGGGCTAAATCAACAGCTTGTTCTAAAGTAATTGGTATTGTTTCTTTTATCTGTACTTCATCAGGAGAAATGGGAGAGTATAGTGGATTAGAATTTGGTTCAATTTGAGGGGGAGGATTTGTTTGTAAGGTTCCGTTTGGTACTGGTGGAGGAAAACTTTCACTGTTTTGTTGAGCAATAATAAAGCTACTATTATTTGATGAATGTTTTTGATTCTCAACCCTGGCTAAATTAGGAACAGTATTCATGGTTGAAGTGGGATTTAGATCTGTCATTATCTGAACAGAATTTTGCTGTTTTGAAGTATTGCCAAAAGTAGGTGGTCGCTGAATAGTTGATACTATACTTTGATTGGTTCCATCTGGTAATCTAATTGGATAATTGTTACGTTTTTGCGGATTATTTAGTACGGATGCCTGGGTTTCAATCCGGGATAAATCATTTATTGTTGCCATGGTTGGGGCACGATTGATACTGGTCATTACTTGGTAAGAATTTCCTAGGATTGGATTTCTTTCGGATGTTGTTTTAAGATTATTAGTTTTGTTTTGTTGATTCTGATTTTCTAGTGTTGATGGCTTTAAGTTTGTCTGGATTTTTGCTGTTTCAATTTGAGAATTTTCTGTTTTTGGTTTTGACTCTAGCAAATTTAATAAACTAGAATTCGATTTGCTGCCCAGTTCTGCTAAATTTTTCGAGTCTGGATTAAATTTTTCTTGCTGTTGCTCTAAGAAAGTAATTGATTGTTTAAAGCTTGTTTCTACGGCAGGATTAATTGGAATTTCTACCTGAGAATTTTCCGACTTCGACTCTAGCAAGTCTAATAAACTAGAATTTGATTTACCTAGAACTGCTAAATTTTTCGAGTCTGGATTAAATTTTTCTTGCTGTTGCTCTAAGAAAGT
>NZ_JBNHEP010000296.1:71313-113865 GCF_050015995.1 Dapis brunnea BLCC-M229
CCTGAGAATTTTCCGACTTCGACTCTAGCAAGTCTAATAAACTAGAATTTGATTTGCTGCCCAGTTCTGCTACATTTTTTGAGTATAAGTTGAATTTTTCAGTATCTTTATACCTCAGAATAATTGATTGTTTAAATTTTAACTCTGAAGGAGAAATATTTTCTTCTTGTCTATGAGATTTTAATTCTGCTAATAAACTACCTGTATTTTCGTATATATTTTCTAGTTCTTTTAATGCGGAAATTCTCTCTTGATTAGCTTTTGATTCAGATAATTGTTGATTGATATTGATTTCTGAGTGTTTGTTTGATGGTACTCGTACTTTTGTACCTGAAGAATTGGATTTTAACTTTTCTAGTAAACTACCTTGATATCTGAGTTGACTAATTCCTTTATTCTCCAAAGAGTTAATATCTAAATTTACTCCTTGAGTTTCTTTCACCTCAACAGATTGTTCTTTGACCTCTTCTGGGTCTAAAATCGAATTTTCAGGAGTATTACTTTGAGAATGCATAGGTGGTGGGGCTGAAGAACCCTCGCCTGCATTTGAAATAACTGCTCCAATTACTCCTACTACTACAATATTACGAAAAACACTCATGGATTTTTTTATTAGTCTCCAAGTCCAACAGATATTTTAAACTAATGAGTTAATTGCTTTGCTAAAATTAAAGGTGAAAAGTTAAATTAATTAGTGAAAAATTAGAGATTTTCCCATAACCTTAATTTCTTAGGACTTACGCACCAGACCACATATATAGCGTTAAAAACTATAACGTTATAGTTTTTGCACTCTATATCTATATATAGTACCTTTGCCTAACTCCTGTTTCTTTTTTATTGACTCAGCGATCGCTCACAGCAGTTAATATTAGCTCTTCTACTCCAGCAACTGGCCAAATATTTGTCTGGAGTTGGGCTGCTAATTCTTCTAGGGTCATGTCATCTAAAAACAGATTATCCCCTTGTTTCAGCATTACTGAAGGTAACAAAATTCCTTCTCCCAAGTCTCGTCCCTGTAAACCTTCTAACAAGTCTTGGCCTGTTAATAGTCCAGTTACAGTGATGTCTTGTCCCCAATAATTGCTAGATAAGGCTACCATATTTACTTCCAATCCTTCAATTTGATTTAGTCGGTTGGCGATCGCTACGAATGCTTTCTCGACTGCATTCCCTACTACCCAGGTTAATTTTCTTTGGGTGCTTAAGCAAATGTCTGATTCAAAAAATTCTTTGACATAAGTTTCAAATTGTGATAAAAACTGGCGAATTGAACCGACACCATTACCAATTTGAGGATAATCTTCATATTCTGAAGCGGGGGGCAATTCTCGACGGGCAATTAAAAACCATTCGTCAGCTAACCAAATACAATTAGTCCCAGATGTTTGTCTGAGTTTGGCCTGAATTTCCTGCACTTGGTCTATGACTTCTTCTGCTTTTGCGGTAGTGACGGGTATTAGTTCATTTTCTGTAGGGCGAAAACGAGTCAACCCAACTGGTACGACTGCTACGGATGCGACTGCGGGTATATCTCCAGTATGAAATTTAGCTAAATCTAATAATGTACGTTCCAGGTGAATACCATCATTAATTCCTGGGCAAACCACAACTTGAGCGTGTATTTGCAATCGTCGTTCCAGGAACCACTGAATTTGTTCGAGTATTTTACCAGCGCGGGAATTCTTTAAAAGACGCGATCGTAATTCTGGTTCGGTAGCATGAACAGAAATATACAGAGGCGAAAGTCGCATTTGTTCTATTCTTTCCCATTCCCGTTGTGGGAGGTTAGTCAGAGTTAGGTAGGAACCGTAGAGGAAACTCAGACGATAGTCATCATCTTTTAGGTAGAGGGTGTCTCGTTTACCTGGTGGTTGTTGGTCGATGAAGCAAAACGGACAACGGTTGTTACATTGAATTAGACCATCAAAGAGAGCGGTGGCAAATTCTAACCCCAAGTCTTGGTCGTAGTCTTTTTCTATTTCAATATGATGGGTTTTACCTTTGGCATCGATAACTTCTATTTCTAAGTATTCGTCAGCGCAAATATATTGATAGTCAATGAGGTCTCTTGGTTGTTGTCCGTTAATAGAAGCGATCGTATCTCCAGGTTCAAAACCAATTTCGGCAGCGATAGAGTCGGGTATTACTTTAGTTATTAGAGCAGGTTTGATAGAAGTTTTACTCATTTTATGAAGGAAGAAGGAAGAAGCAAGAGGGAAGTAAGGAAGTAAGAAAGAAAAATTTATAGGACTTACGCAGAGACCACATATATAGTGTTAAAAACTATATTATAGTTCCTTTGCGTAAGTCCTGATTTAGTTATATGTAGCACAATACGGTTCAGATCAGACCAAAACTCATACAGCAGTTTTCAGATAAATGAACCACATTAAAAAAATGATAACCCGGTAGGGACGTTGGATGCAACGTCCCTACTGAAATGAAAAGCGCTTTCAATAATTAATAATTAATAATTACCTCTTCTGAAAACAGATAGGATTGGTTAAATATGCCGATGCTTCAGTGTTCCCCTAGACACGGGAAAAAATGAACGAGAAGGTTTTGTTTGACGAGATTCCCACATCACTTGAAGACGACGCTCCCATACCAGCATTTACGGACCAATTTGCTATAACTAAAAAATGCCGTAATTTGTGGTATGACAGACCTACGGTGTTATTCGACATTTGAGACAAGTTTTTTTTTTGACTTTCTCAAGAGTAATCCTCCTATATAGTCTCTAAACCCAGTTTTTTGAGCTTTTGTCTTTAATACATCGTTAAAGCGATTTGCTTACGCAACGCTTGCGCGAACGCACCATCGATGGAAACAAGAAAGCATGGCCACTGAAGTTGTTTCTTTCATCAAACTTACCCCCGGCCAGTAATTAACGTAAAATACATATCAGGTATATATTATACCCTTTTTTTTACTGTTTTTTCACTAAAGTCCCGATAGACATTTACATCTTAATTGGTAATTTATTACTACAATAAAAAATATATAAATTCCATAAATAATAAAAATTAAATACTTTTTCCTCTTTTTTTGTTGTATTTTTCTTCTCCTATATCCTGTTATCTGTATCGTAAATGTAGCAATATTTTATTAAATTGGTATTAATCTTTTTTGTAACAGAACCGTTTTAAAGTTAAAATTTAATGGTTAAATTTTATATCTAAGGCATTGCCGAATCAAGGTATAAAAATTAAAAGTTAATAATGTCAACTATTTGTTACTCATTAACCGATAAGATCCATGGCTAAATTATTTAACCAAAGCTCTTGCAGTTCTTCAGTAATTTATAAAAGCAACGATCCAGACGAGTTTGCTGATACCCTTGCCCTAGTAACAGGGCCAATTCAACTTCTCCCTCTAGAAAAAATTGTAGATTTTAAGGGTCGTGTAAATGCTTTGATGCCTCCCCATATAAAACTATTTAAAGTAAATTTCCAGGGTGTGCAAGTTATCCCTGAACAAAATAGGTCTTATATAGCTATCTCTTTTGTCACTGGGGGACTGGTTGAATTAGTTCAAGGTAGCCAAGTCTATAAATATGACCATAAACTTGCTATCGGTCATAACCCAACAGATTTGCTTAAGATGAGATGTAAGCATTCGGAAATGCTAGTAGCCATGTTTGATTTAGCTTTCCTTGATGCTTATGCGCAGAGTCTGGGAGAGTGGGCAAAAATACAGCCTGTCAAAATACCGATCAAAATTAACCTTGCCTCTCCCCATGGTCGCAGCTTATATCAAAGCCTTTCTTTTCTTTGGCAGCAATTTGAGCAAGTCAGTCCACTGTTGAACTCTCCCTTAGCAATCTCTGAGTATGAGAGATTTCTCTTGAGTCAATTATTCTATCTAGAAGATGGCGTTGCCGATCTTCCTCGCTCCACATCCAGATCCTCATTATTGACCCTCAGTCGTGCTGAGGATTATATAATAGCTAATCTGAATCAACCTCTGACGATTGAAGCGATCGCAGGGACACTAGGGGTTTCGCCGAGTACTCTATTTAAAGTGTTTAAAGACAAGCTTAAGATTACACCAATGCAATTTGTCAAAAGACAGCGACTACAAAAAGTCCGTGAAGCTTTACTATTGGCAAATCCACAAACCTCAACAGTAGTTGATATTGCATCGCGCTATGGTTTTTGGAACTCAGGGCGGTTTGCAGCAGAGTACCGCAAGCTTTTTCACGAAAACCCAACAGAAACCTTAAGACGATAAACCCATTTGTTTAATACAAGTTTGAAACAAAAAAATTCCACAAAAAGGTGCATCTCAAAATTTATGTATGCTTAATAGTAGAAACAAAGGATTTAAACTATTAAATTTTTAAAGTTGTTAACTCAAACCAGCTACATAAGTTAGGTAAGTGGGAAAATTTACAACTACGTCCGCAGCGACTGGAACGAAGTGGAAGGCTTGCGGAGCATTCCGGAACGGACAGCAATTCTCTAGGGTTTTGACTACATCAACATTTCGTTACATAGTTAGGTTTATTCGTACCTACTGGACCGACACAGCTAATTTAGTGCAAAATTGTAGGGTGTGTTAGACGGCTTAAATTAATACTATGAAAGAAATTCAGCAATTCGTCGTAACGCACCATTTTAGATGTGTCAGTCTACTACCTACTTAACAGATTTTAACTTTGATCTTACAAATTATTTCAGAAATATAGTATTGGGATCTAATTCCAGTTTTGGGGTCTAGGTGATTTTCAAGATGATGCTACTCTCACAGCAACTTTACTTCAGACCGAAGTAGGGCCTGCTTAATGGCGTAGATCGAAGGTTCGTGCAACCAGGGGCAATCGCAGCTTAAAACTATTGACTTGTATAAGTTTCAGCCTTTGCCTATCTTAGATATCAGTTTTGGGAATTGATATCATAAATGCAGGTCAATAGTTTTCCCTGTCTAGATTTGAAGCTATTTTTACATTCATTTTTCACTCGTCCCACTACTTATTTTTTTTAGTATATGGAGTACCACAATTCGGACAAAACTTATGCTTAAAAGACATTAAAGGTTCCTGGCATTTTTGACAAGAATTTAATAAACTATTGCCACAAATTAAACAATATTTAGCACGAGAAAGAGTCCAAACTGGGTCTGGAGTAGTACCACCTTTCCAACAACGAGGACAAAACTGCTTTTTGATTACCCCTTCAACAGATGTTCCATTTAATACCGCTTCTAGATATTCTTCTGGAATATTTAAAGCAACAGCTAATCCTTTCTTGGTTTTACTATTTAAACGTTTAGTTAAACCCCTTTCCAACTTACCTAAACTTTGTAGATGAATACCAGCAGCTTCTGCCAACTCTTGCTGAGAGATATTAGCACTTTCCCTCAGTCTCCTCAAATACTCGCCCACGGTTTCTTCTGGTTTTGGGGTTTTTGATGAATCAATAATATACATAAAAATATAATAATAATCCTGTTTAATAGTCACTTACAGAGAACAAGAAAAAGAACAATATAATAACTCTTTTTGTGTGACTAAAACTCTCGCTCTAGTTGCTACTGAATTTATTTATAGAGACAGCCTATCTAACTCTACCAAATTATCTTATGAAGTAACTTTAATGCCCTTACTAGAAAAGTTTGGTAGTTACTCCATTGAAATTATTAATAGAAAACTAATTGAAGATTATTTAACCTCCTTAACTCATTTATCTTATACAACCCATAACCGTCATCAAATAATTATACAATCTTTATTCAATTTTGCTGTACAAAAAAGTTATATAAAAGTAAATCCGGCCACAGGGATACAACAACAAAAACCGAATCGCTCCAAAGGCGAACATCAAGATGATAGTGTAATTCGTTATTTAACTAATGAACAACTAGAAACCTTATATCAATTAGTTGAACCGGATATTCGTCTACATACTATTGTGAGACTTCTGCATCGCACAGGAGCAAGAATCAGTGAATTATTGTCCTTAAATTTAGAAGATATTGACCGAGATAATTGTAAATTTCAAGTCATAGGTAAAGGTAATAAAAAACGCTGGTGTTTTTATAGTAAAGATGCTGCTACCCACTTAGAAAAATATATCCAATATTATCGCTACAACCCTCATCAAGCTCTATTTACAGCAAGACATCCATTAACCAAAATTGTGACCCGATTATCCTACCATCGAGTTTATAGCTTATGGAGAGAAGTAACCAATCAAAGTCCTATATTAACAGGAGTAAGACTCCATGATTTACGTCATACTTTTGCCACAGAAAGAGTGGGTTTAATGGGAATTGAAGAGTTACGAGCTTTAATGGGTCATTCTCACATTCAAACTACTCTAAAGTATCAAAAAGTTACATCATTAAGGGCAGAAAAAGTTGCTCAAAACGCTTTAAAAATACTATTAAAAAATGACTGATAAGTATATATTTAATATATATTAATGCGAAAAAAAATTCCCATAATAAAAGAGTATTGATAATACTCTTGCTCTGAAAAGTGAGTGTTGGGCGCGTGTATTTACTGTATAGATGTGGCTACAAGTCTTATTTCGTATAGGTTATAACCAAGTTCGTCAGCCCATAGTTCCCTTAAAAACTATTCAGTCTGTGTTGCAAAGTACCGTCAGGCCCATTATTATCTCTAGTTTCCTTACGCCACATTCTGTGGGCTTAATTGAGCAATCCTTTCTTTGAGATCTAGCTTGAATGTACCATAAGGATTAACATGACTAAAAATCAAAGGTGTAATAGCCCGTAAATCTGTCTCCGTCAACCTTTTTTCCCAATGTGGCTCTGCCAATACACTCTGAATCATCAAGGTATTCACATACACCAAACAATTTTGTAATAAATGCAAAGATAATACTGATAATTCCTGAGTTTCTAAACGATTAGAAGCAAATTCACCTCCTTTGCCGTAGAAAATAAAATCATTCACCCCATTCCATCTTTCCACAACATTTAAACCTTCATTTATTTCCCTTCGTACTGCTTCTTTTTCAAGATATTCACACAGAAAAATTGTTTTAATAGCTCTTCCTAATTCTATTAAAGCTAAATAAGTTGGATGTTTGAAAGAATTTTTTCTAAAACGTTTTAAAATAGCTTCTGTTTCTGCCGTTCCTAATCTCAAGGCTGTGGCATATTTTACCATTTGGTCATACTGAGTACGAATTAAATCCCAATTAATAGGACGAGTCAGAATTGGTTGTAAATTAGGATAAGCTTCTGGCTGGCCAACATGAGGACGATACAACTTTTGTACCTTAATTCGCTTTAACCGAGGCATTAATTGAAATCCTAACAAATGAGTAAAAGCAAAAGCTATCTCACTTTGTCCGTGACTATCTACATAGTTTTTCTCAACTTCCATACTAGAACAATGACGTAAAACACCCTCAATCATTGCAGTCACCTCGCTTGAAGAACAAGTTTTGAGTTGAGAATAAATGCAGGCTGAGTTTTTCTCTACGTGCCAATAAATCATCACTCCTCGACCTCTATAACGGAGGTGATATTGGTTCATTAAATTCTGTTCCCATGCTCCAAAATGTTTACTGTCACTGGCACAAGTTGTGGTTCCTTCTCCCCAAATCTGTGGTAAACGAATCTCAAAGATACTATTAATAACTTCAGTAATGGCACTGCGTAATTGTTCTTTATGAATATAGCGACGGCGGACATAGAGTAAGTCTTGATAGTTTTCGCCATTGATGCCTGTATTAATGCGTTTTAGTCCTGTATTTGTTCCCATGCCGTAGAGACAAAGTAGTAATCTTTTTTGTAGCGTTTCTCTATCTATAATTTCCCGTGTTCCCATACTCTTGAAGTTCCGAGTAAAGTTAACCCTTAAATCTGTCTCTTTGAGAATGTCTAATAAGCTGGTTTGATGCCAAATGCGATTAATTTCTCCTTTTAGTTGTTTGAGATTTAGGGGTTCATTTACTGGTGGAAATGGACTAACTCTAATTAAACTTTGATTTGTTCTGACAATATTAACATCTGGATTATCAGGCATTCCTTTGTCTAATTTTTCTAAGGAGTCAACCATTTTTTGTTGTAGGTTACAGACAAAAGTTTCTACATTTTCTGGCAAGGTTAAAGCTTGATAATATATTTGACGGTGTTGTTCAAAATCTGTGGGTAAATCTTCATCGGGATTTCGATAGCGATATGCTCCTGTTACCCAGATTTCTTTACAGGATAATCTTTCTCGAAGGGTTTGTAAAACACTGATTTCATAATTGATGCGGTTAATGCGTTCTTTTCCATCGGAGTCTTTTTCTAAAAGGATTTCTTTCCAACCACTTTTTAGTACTCCATCAATGGGTATGTTTTCTCCATTTTCATAGTATCTAGCTCTACTTTGAGCGTATTTCTTGAGTAGCTCTATTGCCTGAATTACTGGACGATGAATGTCATTGTTGGAGCGAAATTCTAAGGTCTCTAGGAGTAGGGGAATCATCCGGCGGTAGTGGTTGGCAAAGGATGCACGGATGACGGTGTGAACCTTTTGACGATAAGCTATGCCTGTAGATTTATATTCTTTGACTAAATTTTGGAGGGTTTGTTGGGGTACTATTGGATAAATAACTTTTTCAATGACTCCAGTAGGTTTAGCTACTGCTACTTCTGCTATACGGAAGAGTATATTCTGTTTTCCTGTAACTTGCTTGAAGTCTTCTATTAGTTGAGTATGTATACGTTTTTCGGCTCTGACGCTAATACGATGGATAATTTGAATGAGTAATTCTATTAGATTATCCGTAATTTCTTGACTACGTTGAATGCAGAAAGCTGCCATGAGTGTGTAGCGAATAGTGGGGGGATGTTGGCGTAAAAGGTATGGGGTTTCTGTTGCTGCTCGTTGACGATAGGTTTTTACTAGCTTTGGTGAAATTCCGGTTAATAAATCAGTGGGTAAGCCTATTTTCTGAATTAGTCTGAGTTTTTCTATTTCAGTTAGAAAACTCCCTAAACCTACTGGGCCTGGGTCAGTTTTGAGAAAAGCAAAATCTGATGTTTTAAATTTTTTGGGGTCGGTGTTATCTTCTTTTTCATCTGATTCTTCTGTGGTTAAGAGTAGATCAATTTGAGAGATTACTTTCTGGGATAGTTGAGAGAAAATTTGATGACAAAAGTTGGTTTCATGCTGAGTAATGGCACTGCGAATTAAACGCTCAACTTGTTTAGGAGTAGGAGGTTCAATATGAAGTTCCCGAAATCTTTGATAGACTGAAGTTAGTAGGGGGTCAAATCTTTGTTCGTGGGGTAAGATTGTTTCGATTAACCAGTTAAAGATATCTGACGCATCGTTAAGAGTAGCTGTCCGAAATCCGAATAACTGACGAATTTCTGCACGATGATTTTTAATAGTACGTCCTAGCCAATCGTATTTTGAATACAATTGAGGGGATTTTTTCAGTTGGGATGCAATGTAATAAATAATAATGTCTGGTATTTCTTCACTCTTGTCAGGAAAACGAGCCATGAGTTGAAAATATTTTAGTAAAATGGCAAAACTAATCTGATTAGAACCAATTTTTTTCTTCTGAATTAGTTCTAATTCTTGGGGAATAATTGTCCAGTTTTCAACCAGTTCTTCTGTCTTCCAATGTGATTTGACCATTCACTATTTTCTCCACATAAGCTAATATCAGTGGCCTAAAAGGATAAGTGAAGAGATGGTCAGAATTTGAGAAATTTAGAAAAAATGCAGATTTGAAATGGTTTATCAAAGAAAAAACATAAATTTGGGTTCCTTATGAATCAAGACTAACAACAGTTGAGATTCCCAAATCTGAAATCCATACAAGTCAAGTGTTTTGAGCTGCGATTGCCCCTGGTTGCACGAACCTTCGATCTACGCCTCTACACAACTGCAGCAAGAATTGGTGGGGCTATGGACTACATCGAGGGCGATCGCATCACCGACGGTGTAGATCAAACTGCACTGTTACTGTTGGGTGAAGATAATTCCCGCCGGAACTATATGTTCCACTACAATGGCTCGCAAGTAGGGGCGATCCGCTATGAAGACTTGAAGTTTTTCCCCACAGGGGAGAGTTCTGGTGGCTTACCTGAAATGGAAGTTTACAACGTCATACGAGATCCAGGAGAGAAGTACGGCGAGTTGTACCCTTATCTCTGGACAGTCACCCCCATCCAAAATATGCTGGACGAGCATCTGAAGATGATCGAAAAGTATCCTCATCGGGAACCAGAAAATCCGATCGCTGTCCAAGCTCCAACTCAATTGATTAGTCCTCACGACTAACTCGCAATCCCTGAGATTCTTACATGATTTGCATTTGAATCGCGTTTTAGTCTGAATCTGGATTACAAATAGGCGATCGCCCTTCCTCATTGGCAATGGCGATCGCCTCTTTATCTTCAATGATATAACTTCCAGAGATATTTTATCCATCCACACCCAAACTAACTTTTTCCAGTCTTTTGCAAAGTCTCTGAAGGCAACTCTCCAAACATGGTTTTGTAATCTTTAGCCTACATTCCGCACGACAAAATGTAGCATGAAAAACGGAGACAGGAGACAGGAGACAGGAGACAGGAGGCAATCAAAGTGGTCAATAGGAGTAAGTAATTGAGTATTTATGCTTAATATTTTCCTGAGAATCTGACTCCTGAGAAAGGTCAATGAATAGGATTTATAGAGTATAAATACGAACCCGCGCTACCATTTTTTATACTACTTTTAATATTACAACTTGACGTGCGGAATATGGGTTTAGCAAAATGACCGGAATTACGGCGTTGCATTATCAAGGGATGATTTTGATATGTATCCAAAAATTTAGCCCGATCAATCAAAAGTTTCAGATGCGTGCAAATTTAATTATCATCCCACAACTATGCAACGCCGGAATTACAGAACCAAAATTTACTGGCGAGGATGGCGATGCTAAAACTTTCGGGTTCGCTTGCCTTCAGGTGTTGTCGCACTGCATGAAGTCGTCGTACCTTGAGATAACGCATAGGACTCAAGCCAAATAAGTCCTGAAAACCATAGGATAACGCGGAACTGCTAGACTCTAAATTTTCAGCTAGCCAATTTCTCTTAGAACGGGATAAAAACATCATGCAACCTTTGTCTCAAGAACAAATTGAGCTGCTGAACAAACAGGTAATTGAAACTTTTGTTAAAACTGTAAATACAACATTTATTGTTGCTGTTGTTATTAGTCAAGCTGGTATTGCTAAAAGTTCATTGATTAATGTTGTGTTCAATATTAATCAATCAACTAATTTAGTTAAACCTTGTACGATGACTGTTGAAAAAGTTGTTATGAAGAGAAATAAAAGGGAATTATGGTACTATAATTTGCCCAAAATTGAGGAATCTGAATCAGCATATACACGATGATTAAATAATATCAAATCCGGTAGTATCAATGTAAAAAGCGTAGAAACCGGCTTTATATTAAATGCTTGACCAGATAAACATCTACCTCCGATAAACCAGGTTTCTTATAATACTTCCATTGCCAGCAGATTTGATATAAAAGCTACTTGAAACTGATAGCGATCGCCATGCTTACATTTCTTTAGACCTCTCCGGAAAAGAGGGAACTGGGAACACTTAACTGGGAACACTTAACCCACCCCTAACCCCTCCCAGGAGGGGAGTAATTGATAATTTCTGGATAAGAATTGATTCTATTTTTAATTTTCGGAGATGTCTTTTAGTCAAAAATACAAAAATACAGGGCATCAATACTTAAATTTTGGGGTTGGTTATTAGGTAATGCTCTTCAATATTTATGAACCGTACAACTATATTTTTTTCATAGATATTTGAGACAAAAGCATTACGCATTGACCAACGCCTAAATTTTTAGCCCTGTATATGTTCAAATTAACCTAAGCATTCAGCTATTTCCACAGCAAAAGCCGATCGCTGACCGCTGAATGCTTATTACCTATTTAGCTTTAGCTTCCTGACGTTCTTTAGCTTCCTTAATTACCACTTCCGCTACATTAGCAGGACAAGGTGCATAATGAGAAAACTCCATTGAGAACTGACCTCTTCCAGAAGTCATAGTCCGCAAGTCACCAATATAACCAAACATCTCACTCAATGCCACATCTGCTTTAATGCGACTACCAGTTGCCGTCGAGTCTTGAGACTTAATCATTCCCCGACGACGGTTAATATCTCCAATAACATCACCAACATGATCGTCAGGGGTAAACACATCAACCTTCATTATTGGTTCAAGTAGCTGAGGAGAAGCTTTAGAAAAAGACTGACGATAAGCAGCTTTTGCAGCAATTTCAAAAGCGATCGCCGAGGAGTCAACCGGGTGATAAGAACCATCTGTTAATGTGAACTTCATATCCACACAAGGGTAACCAGCTAACATACCCTTTTCAAAGCTACTTTCAAAGCCTTTTTGCACAGCAGGCCAAAATTCTCTGGGCACATTTCCACCAGTCACCTTTGACTCAAACTGGAAACCATCACCTGTTTCAGCAGGTTCTATCACATAGTCAATCTTAGCAAATTGACCGGAACCACCAGACTGCTTCTTGTGAGTATAGCTATCTTCAAGACGCTTAGTAATAGACTCGCGATAAGCTACCTGTGGCTTACCAACTTCCACATCTACCCCATAAGTCCGCTTCAGAATATCAACCTTAATATCCAAATGTAATTCACCCATACCCTTAATGATGGTTTCATTACTTTCAGCATCTGTCTCAACTCTGAAAGAAGGGTCTTCCTGAACCATTTTACTCAATGCCATGCCCAGTTTTTCCACAGAACCTTTGTCCTTAGCTGCCACAGCAATAGAAATTACTGGGTCAGGGAACACCATCGGTTCCAAAGTAGCAGGTTCTTTCGGGTCGCAGAGAGTATGGCCAGTTTGGACATTCTTCATCCCCACAATAGCAACAATGTCCCCTGCTTGAGCAGACTCAATTTCTTCGCGGGAGTCAGCGTGCATTTCCACCAAACGTCCAACTCTCTCAGTTTTGCCTGTAAAAGTATTCAATACTGTGTCACCCTTGGACAACGTACCAGAATATATGCGAGTAAAGGTCAAAGCACCATATTTGTCGTCCATAATCTTGAATGCCAAAGCACGCAGGGGCTTTTCTGGGTCAACGTAGGCAAATTTACCAGTCTCGTGACCCTCTAGGTCAATCTCTGGTTGTGGTTTAATTTCAGTAGGGTTAGGGAGATAATCTACAACTGCATCAAGTACCAACTGCACGCCCTTATTTTTGAAAGATGAGCCACAGTAGGTGGGGAAGAAAGCCAGTTCCTTAGTTCCCTTACGGATACAACCTTTGAGGGTATCAATATCTGGCTCTTCTCCTTCCAGATATTTTTCCATTACGTCGTCGTCTTGCTCAACAGCAGTTTCAACCAACATTTCCCGATATTTCTCGACATCATCAACCATATTCTCTGGAACGTCTTTAATTTCATATTTGGTTGGGTCTCCAGAATCATCCCAGACCCAAGCCTTGCGGGTGAGGAGATCCACAACTCCCACAAAATCATTCTCAATACCAATAGGTAATACCATTACTAATGGCTTGGCCGCGAGTATATCTTCAACCTGTTTCACAACTCTGTAGAAATCAGCTCCTGTACGGTCGAGCTTATTTACATAGATAATCCGAGCAACTTTAGAATCATTAGCATAACGCCAGTTAGTTTCAGATTGGGGTTCCACACCACCAGAGCCACAGAATACACCTACACCACCATCAAGTACCTTGAGAGAACGATATACCTCGATGGTAAAGTCAACGTGGCCAGGGGTATCAATAATATTTAATTGATGGTCATTCCAGAAGCAGCTTGTGGCGGCGGACTGAATCGTAATACCCCGCTCTTGCTCCTGTTCCATAAAGTCTGTTGTCGCAGCACCTTCGTGGACCTCACCGATTTTATGGATTTTTCCGGTTAGTTTTAGTATTCTTTCTGTTGTGGTGGTTTTGCCCGCATCAACGTGGGCGAAGATGCCGAAGTTGCGATAACGAGTGAGGTCTTTTGCCATATTTAACTCTCTTGTTAGATGTTACAAACTGTGTTCTTTTAGTATTACACATAGGGGGTTTATTTGACCTTGGTAGCTAGGGGAAAAATCAGTACTTATAGATTTCTGCTGGTAGGCTGGCCCCTAGCTGAGGTTGGATTTCCAAAGATACTGTTTGAAATCCTGTTTTATGCCCTTAGCTATATTGCTGATTGTAAAGTATCTTGACCAAAAATTAGCGTTGGGTGGGCAAAGATTTGACCATTCTATAGCGCTACATGCAAGTCAAAATTCAAAAGTCAAAATTCAAAAGTTATCTATGACTGAGTTTTAGGATTTACCAATGTCCGTGCCTTAAATGTGTAGTGCTATAGCTAGAAGGGAAGTATTGGCCACTATTAAAGATTGTAGGGAGTACCATGGCACATCCCTTAATTAGTTACTTTGACATCCTCCCCAGCCTAAAGGCACGGGGATTCCTACCGAGCCGTAGCTCTTCAGTGGGTTGACGTTTCACAGGCTGCTACTACCTTGGCGCTAGTCTTACGCTTATCTCCACGTCCGTTTTTTGTCTCCGTTAGCGAAGCTCCTCCGTTAGCGCAGCTCCTCCGCAGGAGGCAGGAGAGATGCCCTCCGGCGACTAATAGACCTCTCCGGAAAAGAGGGAACAGGGAACACTTAACCCACCCGTAACCCCTCCCAGGAGGGGAGTAATTGATAATTTCTGGATAAGAATTGATTCTATTTTTAATTTTCACTAGATGTCTAATATATTTATCGCTGCGTTTTCATCTCTATCGTGCTTCCTGCCACAGTTTAGACACTCCCATTCTCGCACCTGAAGGTCTAACTTACCACCCTTGAAACCACAACAAGAGCATTTACTTGTAGTTGGCTCCCATCTATAATACTTAGCTTTCCAGTTTATATTTATTCTCAACTTTATGCTCATAAATGACAGATTTATTGGCGTTGGTAAATCAAGAGATGAAACTTTAAAAGTAATCTGTTTTAATACCTCTAAATATTTAACCAGAGTAACTGGTGGGTATCACCCCTAGTATAAAATCATCCCACCAATTACCAACGCCGATTTATTGATGTTGATTTTTCACAAGTTTACCATCTCGTTTGGGAGATTTTTTTGTCTTTTTACCAACTCATTTATCCTGAATTATAAAGATTATAGTGACTTTTTAAATAACGAAATTTAACTCCATATTTTGACTCTATCATAGCTCTATGATTTTTCTGGTTTTACTTCTTTTTGGCTTTTTAACCATTCAATAATACCAATTACCAAAAGTAATGCTCTACTTGGGTAGAAATTCAATTATTAAGTAATTTAGGCAGCCCGAATAACTTTTTTGATAATTACTAGCTGGTTAATTTCAATTATTCTTATTTTTACTTCTCCACCACTCCCCTACTCCCCTGCTCAATAAAATTATGAAACTTTCATAAGGTAGATAATTGACAATTTTTTGCTGTTAATTTTAAGCATTCTAAATTCCTAGTAACCAATTTATGACGATCGAATAAAAAATGTTAACTTCTTCCAGAAGAAGTTAACAAAGTTATAGTAGTTCTCTTATGAATGAGGTACAGTATTTTTTTCTGTTCCCTAATTACCTTTTCCCGAAAATTCTAAATCTGTATCTCAGCAAGAGCGATCGTTCCTAGATCGAGTTATTGATAATTAAAGTTTGAATAGTTATGCTTTAATGTACTTAGAACTATATCATTATCTATATGGAGATCGAAAATTTTCTGACTTGGTTAATATTTTTTGGATTAATAACTAGCATTGCTATTGGTGCCATGATATATGCTTATCGTGGACAAGGAAGTATTTCTGTCCTATTTACAGAACCCATATCAATATCTTCATTAAGACCACCAGAAACAGCAGTAAACTTTCAACAAGGAAGTGAGGCTTTTCAAGTAGGAAATTATCAACAAGCTATCAATAAGTTTACTGAAGCTATACAGACTAATTCTAATATTGCTGAAGCTTATCATAATCGAGGTTTGGCTTTTGCTAATCTACGTCAAGATGATGAAAGTGTAGCAAATTTATTACAGGCAGGAGAATTATATCTCCAAGAGGGAAACCAAGAAGCTATCACTATTGTCAAAAAAAATCTAGAGTTATTAAAGGCGAGAAAAGAATCTAGGAAAACTGACACTTAATTGATATGATGTGATTATTTTTTAGGGGGTAATAATGGGCTTAGGTATTTTAATTGATGGTAAGTGGGTCTCTGAACGGGAACAAGAAGATTCTCAAGGTAGATTTATTCGCCCTCAAACCACTTTTCGGAATAAAATTACAGCAGATGGTTCTAGTGACTTTAAGGCAGAAGCAGGACGTTATCATCTATACATTTCTTGGGCTTGTCCTTGGGCACATCGAACTGCTATTATGCGGAAACTTAAGGGGTTGGAAGATGCTATTGGTTTGTCGGTTGTAGGTGCTGTAATTGACCAAAATAGTTGGGAATTTACTAATGAACCAGGCTCTATTCCTGATACTGTTAATAATAATAGTTATCTTTGGCAACTTTATCTTCAGGCAGACTCAAATTATAGTGGTAGGGTGACTGTACCTGTACTTTGGGATAAACAAACAGGTACAATAGTTAATAATGAATCTCGTGAAATTATTCGGATGTTTGATACTGAGTTTAATGGCATTACTAAAAATGATGTAAATTTATGTCCTGAAGATTTGTACGATAACATTGAAGAAACTATTGATAAGATTTACCAACCTATTAATAATGGTGTTTATCGAGCAGGTTTTGCTAGTTCTCAGTTAGCTTATGAAGAAGGGGTAAAAGATTTATTTGCAGCTTTAGATTATTGGGAAGATGTCTTGTCAAAACAACGTTATTTGTGTGGCGATCGCTTAACTGAAGCTGATATTTGTTTGTTTACTACTTTGGTTCGTTTCGATCCGGTTTATTATGTTCATTTCAAGTGTAATTTACGCCATATTTGGGAATATCCAAATCTGGGGAATTATCTGAAAGATATTTATCAACATCCAGGGGTAAAAGAAACTTGTAATTTTGACCATATTAAACGGCATTATTACATGAGTCATCCTAAGGTTAATCCTACTAAAATTGTGCCAGTTGGGCCAGAGATAGATTTAGATTCTCCTCATAACCGCGCATCAATAGACATCTCCGGAAAAGATTCTGAAACTATTACCGCGCCCTTCTAGAATTGGCATTTTTGGAGAGGTCTAATTTAAGGTAAGGGTTCAGCTATTAATCTCTGAATTCTTACGATCTAAGTGAATAGGAAAGAAGGAAAAAGACAGATGTTAAGATAGAAACTTTGTACTCTTTCTTTTTTCCTTAAACAGAGAAATGCTAGAATATTTATTCTACCGCCAGTAGGGGCGATTCGCGAATCGCCCCTACTAAATTTAGGGGTTTGATATTATTTGGCTTTCCTCAAACGATAAGCAAAAGTACCAAATATTAATAAACCTATTGCAGAAGTTGCTTCGGGAACTGAGGTCTTAGGTTCGGGTTCAGAACCTTCTACTGCCAGTGGAGAAAAATTATCAAATGCAAGTCCAACATTTCTTGTATCTCCCGTATAGTTTACGCGAATAGCATAAATATCTTTTTCTGGGCGGTCAAAAGACCAAAGCCAAGGAGAACCATCTAAGGCAAAAGTAGTACCAGCAGGACTGACAATAGAATCAATCACAGATAAATCAGATCCTAGTGCTTGAACTTCCCATTGTTCAGCTCCTATTACTGGATGACCATCAATATCCCAAATTTCAGCCGATGCAGCATTTGTTGGAGAAGTGTAAGAAATTAGAAGAGATTCACCTTTGGTTAGTGAGCCAACTCCTCGTAGGAAAAAACTACCTAACCTATTCTCAAAACCAGGAGCAGCTATATCATATACTCCTCCCTTTATTGATTCAAAAGCTGGTACAGGATCTGAATAGCCAACCGCCTCCAACCTTGGGAAAAGTCCGGCATCGGGTAAACCATCCAAATTACGGTCAATACCAAAAGTTACACCCAAGGATGAAAACTGATTTGTAATTGCCATATTATCTATAGCCACACTTCCATCAGGAAGTTTACCATCTAGAGGTTCAAAGTTAATCAGAGATGCTGCATTAACTGAATGATTGGGTAATACACACACGGAAGTTGCTACCGCAATACCCATCAATATTTGTTTGATTGTAGTCATAATTATTCGGTCAAAAACACAAAGTTGACATAGAGGGGTTTTATTTTTTCCCTCTATTAATCTCTTTGTCTAAGGTTTTGACTTCTATGCAACCAATAGAAAAAATTCCTGTTAATTAACACACCCTAATCAATTTTCTAAATTCTAAATTCTAAATTCTGAATTCTAAATCCCCTATTCCTGAGTACAAGCATCATAAAGCATTTGACTATTTTCACTTAAGTCATCCACCAACCATTTTCTTTGAATTCTTTGAGCTTTTTTATTGTTAGCAAGAAAGTCATTAACATACCTTTGCCAACTAGAATTTTCTTCTCCTCCAGGAAGTATGAACCCATAACCCGCACAAAATGGACGACCATTTTCCTGATTGATAGTAATAAAAGTGTAATCTTTTTCCATATCAAAGTTCATTGTCTCCGCTATACCTAACAACAGAGTTCCATCACTAGCAAAACCACTAATTTCACCATCCAACAAAGCTTTAACACCTTGCTGTTCAGTTAAAAATTTATTCTCAATTTGTTCTTCAGGATAAGTGCTTTTTAGATCCATTTCAGTGCTAGTATTCCTAATTACGCCAACCATAGCATTACCTGCATTCACATCTTCTTCTTTCCTACCTCTTTGAGCTAAAACTTGTGTTGCTGTGATAAAAAAAGGCGCAGAAAAATTCACACCATATTTTTCTTCACGTTCAGCACTAATAGTATTAGGACCACATTCTAAATCTACCCTACCACTTGTTACCATATCCCAACGACTTTGGACAGTTGATGTCACAAACCTTACCCTGATAGGATCGAGTTGATTGGCGCTGAGACGTTCAGCTAAAGCATAAGCAATATCTCTACAATATCCTGTCCGTTTTCCGTCCTCGTTCCTGGAGCCAAACCAATAGGCATCTTCTCTAATTCCTACGAAGATCAACTCTCTTCTAATGATAGTTTCCTCTGTTTGTGCGTGACTTATTTTTGCCGGGAAAATAGTCCCCAGGAATGCTAGGGATGAAGCAATAATAATTTTCAGTTTCTTGTTCATATATTTTAAAATTAAAATCTCAAAGTGCTTCGAGTCACAAATACCCAAATAGAGTCATTTCTCTCGTCATGTTCCGGTTTAGTTTCAACAAAAAAACCAGACGTTACATCTATATTATTAGAAATTCGATAATTGTAGAAAAGTTGAAGTTGTATAGAAGTGTCTGGGTCATCTTCACCATTGTCAATATCAGTCAATTTTGGCTGTTGACCAACCGAAAAACCTAAACTTCCATTTTTAAACACTAAGTCATCTATAGCTACCGTCACTGCCCAATTCCAAATATCCGCTTCATCTCCTTCACGATCGCCTGCTTCTGCTTCAGCATTGCTATAACCAACCCAACCTGAAATAGTAAACGGCGCCCAGCGATAGCTAGTTTGGAATCCAAAATGGTCTGCTGAAGTTGCCACTCTGCCAAAAGGTCGTCGAGCATTGCGACTCCCTGTAGAACCTGTTACATTAACTAAATCTGCCGTATAATATGCTCTGACATAAGCAAAAGAAAAATCAAAATATAGGTTTGGTGAGATTGTTAACTGAGCGTAAGTGCTATTGGTACCGTTAAAAAGTCCACCACCTTCTCTGGGATTGTTCACTGTTCTACTACTCGCAAGATAAGCTACATCCAACCTAAAATTCGGGTTAATTTGATAACTATAACCCAAACCAGCACTCCCTACTTGCCTGTATATGGTGGGGTTGTAAACTGGAAATCGAGCGAGAGTACCTGTGGTACCACTAATTAGTTTAGGATTAAGAGAAGGAGTCATCAAATCGAAGTTTAGTCCAGTAGGTCCTATATAAATACTCATTTCATTGTTGAGGGGAAAAATATAGTATGCTTGTGTTAGTCGCGCTACATCTTTCCGTGAAGAGTCTAAATTTACACTAAAGGGTATAGGAGTACCTGTATTTATTCCTACTTGGTCTCCAGCTCTTAGAGCAGTTCTGAGGAAGTCTCTGCCTGTAAAACTTGTATCAAAGTTGAGAGCGAATCTATACCCAAAGGCTGTTTGGGTATCAGCGGCACTCAAGATAGTATCTTCTCCACCATCATCACCAAAGGCGTCAGACAGAATCATGTTTACTCTGCCTTTGAGCAAAGTTGTGGTAGAAAACTGATTAGCTTCCAGAATGTCTGTCCTAGTTTCCAAGGCATTGAGGCGGGACTTAAGATCGGCTATTTCTATGGCAAAATCTGCTTGTAATCGTTGGCTTTTTGCTAAGTCTTCTTGGGAAATATAGCCCTCATCGAATTCTTCTATCAGACTTTGAATAACTTGTAAACATTCGTTCAGATTTGCTGCAAATTCATATCGACTGATGGCTCTATTGCCACTAAATGTAGCATTTGGGGAGGCTAATAGACAACCATAACGTTCTGCTAATCCTTGGAGGGCACTGTAGGCCCAATCTGTAGGGAGAACGTCACTCAGTTGATTGACAGAGTTAACTCTTTCTAATGGGGGAGATATTTCGGAAGGTTGGTTGAGTTGATTATATTGTTCTATTTGTCCTAAAGTATCGTTAGTTTGCTCCTTGAGTGTGGTTGTGGTTTCCTGGTTCGAGTTGGCAAGTGGTTGAGATTTGGGCGGAGGTTGGTTGAGTGAGTTGTACTCCTGTATTTTTTCTAAAATCTGGGCAGTTTGGTCAATAGTTTTATTTGATAGTTGCTTTTGAGCTTTACTGCTGGGAACAATAGATAAAACAAATCCTATTCCTAGAACTAAGGGAAGAATTACAACATCATAAAGTTTACGTCCCATATTTTTAATTTGATAATTTTATTGATGCTAAAAAAGGCATTACGATTCTAATACGCAAATGACGCTATTAAAAATTTTTGGTTGTCCTGTATAGTAATGGTGAAGATATATATTTTTTAATTTCTTTCCACACCTCCCAAACTCCCCACACCTCCCACACCTCCCAAACTCCCTACACTCTCTCTACCATTACTATGCACCACTACCAAATTTTTTTTTAATGATTATTTCCTCTGGCGTGTTAGACTTAAAAGTACATTTGGTATCTGTGACTAAATATAGGAAAAGTGTATTTACAGCAGAAGGATTAAAATTAATCAAGGATTCGTTTGAAACTGTAGCTAAGAAGATGAACTTCAAGATATTAGAGTTTAATGGGGAAGCCAATCATGTTCATGCAGCTATTGAATACCCACCCAAATTGTCTATATCTCAAATAGTTAATCATCTTAAAAGTGTTTCCAGTAGATTATATGGAGCAGCAGGATATCAGAAGCCTCACAAAACCGCGCTTTGGAGTCCTTCATATTTTGTGGCTTCAGTTGGAGGCGCAGCACTTGAAACTCTGAAAAAGTTCATTCAAGGAGGAAAGTCCCCCTTTTAGGGGGAGGCTTTAAACCCAATTTACTGGTAAAAATACTAGCCATGAAATAATCAGAATATATAGTTTCTTGTTCATAATTGTTAGTTTTAACATTAGAATCTCCAAGTAGCTCGAGTTACAAATACTGTAATTGGGTCATTTCGGTCGTCATGCTCTGGTTCAGTTTCAACAAAAAAACCGGATGTTATATCTATATTATTTGAAATTCTATAATTGTAGAAAATTTGAAATTGTATAGAAGTATCTGGATCATCTTCTCCACCATCAATATCTGTTACTTTTGGTTGCTGACCAACGGAAAGACCTAACATTCCATTTTCAAATACTAAGTCATCTATAGCTACTGTCACTGCCCAATGCCAAATATCTGCTTCATCCCCTTCGCGATCGCCTGCTTCAGCTTCAGCATTACTATAACCAACCCAACCAGAAATAGTAAACGGTGCCCAGCGATAGCTAGTTTGGAATCCAAAATGGTCTGCTGAAGTTGCTACTCTGCCAAAAGGTCGTTGAGCATTTCTACTACCTGTAAAGCCTGATACATTAACTAAATCTGCTGTATAATATGATCTTACATAAGCAAAAGAAAAATCAAAATTTAGGTTTGGTGAGACTGTTAACTGAGCATAAGCACTATTTGTACCGTTAAAAATTCCACCACCCTCTCTTGGATCGTTTACTCTTCCTGTACCACCACCAGGACCCCCTCCGAGATAAGCAATATCTAACCTAAAATTTTCGTTAATTTGATAACTATAACCCAAACCAGCGCCTCCTACTTGAATGTAGATGGTGGGGTTATAAGCTGGATACAAGGCAAGACTTCCTGTATTACCACTAATTAGTCTAGGATTAAGTGCAGGAGCCATCAAATCAAAGTCAAGTCCAGCAGCTCCAATATAAAGACTCATTTTCGTGTTGAGAGGAAAAATATAGTATACTTCTGTGAGTCGTGCTACGTCGTCAGGTGGAGAACCTGCGTTTAAGAAAGTATGAGCTGTCTCTGTATTCAATCCTGGTAAATCTCCTACTCTTAACCTAGTTCTCAGGAAGTCTAGACCTGTAAAACTGGTATCGAAGTTCAATGTTACGGCATGGCCAAAAGCTGTCTGGACGTCATCAGCACTTACTGTAGCACCGTCTTCACCATCATTACCGAAAGCGTCATACAGGGCCATAGTGACTTGCCCTTTTAGCAAAGTTGTGGTAGAAAACTGATTAGCTTCTAGAATGTCTGTCCTTGTTTCCAAGGCATTGAGGCGGGACTTAAGGTCGGCTATTTCTATGGCAAAATCTTCTTGTAATCGTTGGCTTTTTGCTAAGTCTTCTTGGGAAATATAACCTTCATCGAATTCTTCTATCAAACTTTGAATAACTTGTAAACATTCGTTCAGATTTGCTGCAAATTCATATCGACTGATGGCTCTATTGCCACTAAATGTAGCATTTGGGGAGGCTAATAGACAACCATAACGTTCTGCTAATCCTTGGAGGGCACTGTAGGCCCAATCTGTAGGGAGAACGTCACTCAGTTGATTGACAGAGTTAACTCTTTCTAATGGGGGAGATATTTCGGAAGGTTGGTTGAGTTGATTATATTGTTCTATTTGTCCTAAAGTATCGTTAGTTTGCTCCTTGAGTGTGGTTGTGGTTTCCTGGTTCGAGTTGGCAAGTGGTTGAGATTTGGGCGGAGGTTGGTTGAGTGAGTTGTACTCCTCTATTTTTTCTAAAATTTGGGCAGTTTGGTCAATATCTTTTTTTGCATGTTGCTTCTGAGCTTTACTGCTGGGAGCAATAGATAAAACAAATCCCATTCCTAGAACTAAGGGAAAAATTACAACATCATAAAGTTTACGTCCCATATTTTTAATTTGATAATTTTATTGATGCTAAAAAAGGCATTACGATTCTAATACGCAAATGACGCTATTAAAACTTTTCTTCTAATAGACATCTCCAAAAATGAAAAATAAAATCAATTCTTATCCATAAATTATCAATTACTCCCCCCTGTTCCCTGTTAAGTGTTCCCTGTTCCCTCTTTTCTGGAGATGTCTAATGTTCTATTGAATACGAATTGAAAAATTCATGCTCCATAATCCTTTATTTCTTATGACTCCTGACTCCTGACTCCTGACTCCTGACTCCTCAGCGACTTGTTCATTTTTGCTAGTTTTAATTTTTAGAATCTCCAAGTAGTTCTCGTAATAATTACCCAAAGAGGCTCATTTCTATCATCATGCTCCGGTTTTGTCTCGACAAAAAAACCATTGGTAATATTGATATTATTTGTAATCTGATAATCGTAGAAAAGTTGAAATTGTATAGAGGTGTCTGGGTCATCTTCACCATTGTCAATATGTGTCAGTTTTGGCTGTTGACCAACAGAAAAACCTAACATTCCATTTTCAAATAGCAAGTCATCTACTGCTAACGTTAATGCCCAATGCCAAATATCTGCTTCATCTCCTTCGCGATCGCCTGCTTCTGCTTCAGCATTGCTATAACCAACCCAACCAGCAATAGTAAACTGTGCCCATCGATAGCTACTTTGGAATCCAAAATGGTCTGCTGAAGTTGCTACTTTACCAAAAGGTTGTTGAGCATTTTTGCTACCTGTAAAACCTGCTAAATTAACTAAATCTGCTGTATAATATGCTTTTACATAAGCAAAAGAAACATCCAAATCTTGGTTGAGTGAGCCAGTAAACTGAGCATAACCACTGTAGGTACCATTAAAAATTCCACCACCCTCTCTCGGGTCGTTCACTCTACCCGTACCACCACCAGGAGCGCCTCCAAGATAGGCTAAGTCTAATCTCAAGTTATCGTTAATTTGATAACTATAACCTAAACCAGCACCACCTACTTGAATATATATGGTAGGGTTGTAAGCTGGAAATAGAGCAAGAGAACCTTTTGTACCACTGACCAGTTTAGGATTAAGGGCACGAGCCATCAAATCAAAATCAAGTCCAGCAGCTCCAACATAAAGACTCATCTTGCCATTGAGGGGAAAAATATAATAGACTTCGGTTAATCTTACTTGCTCATTGGTGTCAAAACCGAAGTTAAACAAGGTCGTATTTGTTTGTGTACCTCCACTAACTCCTGGTAACCTTCCTGTTCTAAGTCTAGTTCTGAGGAAGTCTTGTCCTGTAAAGCTAGTATCAAAGTTTAAGGTTACGGCATGGCCAAAAGCTGTCTGAATGTTTTCAGTAGTCACAGTTGCTTGTTCTTCATCATCACTACTGAAAACATCATATAGAGCTAAGATTACTTCCCCTTTGAGCAAAGTTGTGGTAGAAAACTGATTAGCTTCCAGAATGTCTGTCCTAGTTTCCAAGGCATTGAGGCGGGACTTAAGATCGGCTATTTCTATGGCAAAATCTGCTTGTAATCGTTGGCTTTTTGCTAAGTCTTCTTGGGAAATATAGCCCTCATCGAATTCTTCTATCAGACTTTGAATAACTTGTAAACATTCGTTCAGATTTGCTGCAAATTCATATCGACTGATGGCTCTATTGCCACTAAATGTAGCATTTGGGGAGGCTAATAGACAACCATAACGTTCTGCTAATCCTTGGAGGGCACTGTAGGCCCAATCTGTAGGGAGAACGTCACTCAGTTGATTGACAGAGTTAACTCTTTCTAATGGGGGAGATATTTCGGAAGGTTGGTTGAGTTGATTATATTGTTCTATTTGTCCTAAAGTATCGTTAGTTTGCTCCTTGAGTGTGGTTGTGGTTTCCTGGTTCGAGTTGGCAAGTGGTTGAGATTTGGGCGGAGGTTGGTTGAGTGAGTTGTACTCCTGTATTTTTTCTAAAATCTGGGCAGTTTGGTCAATAGTTTTATTTGATAGTTGCTTCTGAGCTTTACTGCTGGGAGCAATAGATAAAACAAATCCTATTCCTAAAACTAGGGGAAATATTAGAACATAATGTTTACATCCCATGTTTTGAGTTTGATAATTTTATTGGCGGTACGAAAAGCATTATGATTTTAATACGCAAAGGAAACTATCTTGAATATTAAGTTTTATGAGCGACTCGTCACCAAAATTCTATATAATCAAGAAACCAGAGGAAACCTGTGAAATTTTAGCTGCTGAAGAGGTGGAACAAAAAAAAGACCCCAATATTGTAGAAACATGGGGTCCATTTAATTCTGTTGAGGAAGCGATCGCCCGTCGTGTAGGATTAATTAGAAGTGGCAAGTGTAAACCACATTAACGAAGTCAGAAGTCAGAAGTCAGAAGTTAAATTTTTACCTTATTATTAGGTCTAAAAAGCTAAAAAAGTTAGAATTTTGGGCAGACAAGGGCAAAAAAATTACTCCCTGACTCCCCTACTCCCCTACTTCCCCAGTCCTCTAGTTACCAAACTGAGCTTTCTTGTTTTGCACACCAGCAATTTCTTGAGTCAAGATATCTAATGCTTTTGCGTATTGAGGATCGTCAATAGTACCTATTTGGTCACGATTTTTTCGCAAAGTTTCTTTTTGTGCATCTGTCAAAGATATTTCCACATCTGGTACAATTCCCTCATGGTTAATATCACGACCACTAGGAGTAAAGTATTTAGCGATCGTCACCGCTAACCCTGCACCTTTGCCAACACCGCGTACTGACTGCACTAACCCTTTACCAAAAGTCTTAGTACCTACTAATGTAGCTCGGTTATTATCTTGCAGCGCACCGGAAAGAATCTCACTCGCACTTGCAGATCCTCCATCTACCATAATAACTAATGGCTTATCTGTCAAAGACCTATTATTAGCTTTCTGGCGATCGGTGACACCATTGCGATTTACCGTAGAAACTATATCTCCGCGATCGAGCCACATCCTAGCAATTTCGATACTAGCATATAGCAATCCACCAGGATTAGAACGTAAATCTAGAATATAGCCTGATACATTTTGAGTTTCCAAATCATCTATTGCCTCTCGCATCTCACCAGCAGCATTCGCACTAAATTGGTTTAAGCGGATATAACCAACTTGACCAAGAGAACTTTCTTTCTGAGAATACTTAACAGGATGAATTTCAATTTTTGCCCGAACAATAGGAAACTCTATTTCCTGATTTTCTCGTTTAATAGTTAAAGTTACTTGACTACCAATTGGACCGCGAATCAGACTTACTGCCTGATTAATATCCATTCCCTCAGTGCTTTGACCGTCAATTTTGGTAATAATATCTTTAGCTTGAATACCTGCATCAAAAGCTGGAGTATCTTCTATTGGTGAAATTACTACCAATTTTTTTGTATCCTGGTCTTGGGTTAGCTGAATACCTACACCTGTTAGTTCCCCAGAAGTGTCTATTTGCATATTTTTAAACTCTTCGGGGTCCATGAAGCGAGTGTAAGGATCGCCTAGCTTTTCTAGCATTTCCCGAATTGCATCATAAGCTTGTTCGTCACTGGTATAAGTTTGATCGAGATACTCACTGCGAGTCGCTTTCCAGTCTATCTGATTGAAAGTACCATCTACATAAGTTTTATCAATAATCTGCCAAACTTGGTCGATTAATTCTTTAGGATTGTTATTATTTAATGATGCTTGAGAAGAAAGATGAATACCAGCGCCAATCACAGTGACGCCTGTTAACATTAATGCTGTTGCACCAAGGATAAGACCACGTTTTGCTATAACCATTTTGTTTGTTGAATGAATTTAACTAGCTATTAGCTTTTAGCAGCTCTGGGTTTAAATCTCCGGTTTCTATAAACCGGAAAGTTCTAGGATGGGTTAATCCCCTTCTAAACGTTTACTGCTGACTGCTGGCTGTGCTATTGCTGATTGCCTATTTAACTTTTCTGGCGCGAAGTCCGGCGCTGTAATTTTCAATTCAGCATTGGGATGAAAGCCAGAATATGATATATATATATTATTATCAACACAGACGGAGGACATCACCTCTGTATAAACAGCGGCCAAATTTTTCAGGCTGAATAATCCCGTGTTGTCCCTTCAAAAATTAATAATTAACAATTATTATAAAGAAGAGGATTGGGCTAAAAGGAATTTTTTTCTTTTCTTGGTCGATTGGATATGGCGAGGAGACCTCGCCATCCCATCCTACGGACTGCTCCGCTTTCCGACCGCTGTCTTGGTCGATTGGATATGGCGAGGAGACCTCGCCATCCCTCGACCGCTTTTTCTCCATTAATGGAGAGGCTTTATACCTTAATTTTTCGGTAAGTGCAAGGTCGGGGGTATGTCAAACAATAATTACTACATCAATAGCTATATCCAATAACGACCGCTTTTTCTCCATTAATGGAGAGGCTTTATACCTTAATTTTTCGGTAAGTGCAAGGTCGGGGGTATGTCAAACAATAATTACTACATCAATAGCTATATTCAATTTAGCATATATAACTATTACCCAGATTCACCCTTTTCGGTAAGTTTCAAGTCAAATTTCTATTCTAATAATCTATTGATAAATATTAGGGGATAGAAATTTGACAATTTCAGGACTTACGACCCAAACAAGAAACTAGGTTTATTGCCCTAATTATTGTTTTCTGCTATGGGTGTGAAATTTCCTCGAATCGCCCGGTTTCTGTGTGAGTCGTGAGTTGATTTTTTTCCTATCCTGATTATCTTAATTTGGTTTAGTTGTTTTCAACTTTGTTTTAGGTATCTAAAATTATGATTTGTTTTTCAAGTTATTGAATATTTTTTTAACTATCTAAACTAACTAAGCACCTACACAGAATTATTTATACAAATAATGCCTATATAGCCAAGGTTTTATCCTCTAAAATGTGTAATTAATTTTGTTTCCCTGCTTATTTATATTTAGAGACTCTCGATCAAACTAAAGATTAAGAGATATAGGATATAGGATATAGAATATTTAATATCGGTAGGTTAAGACATACAGTTTCCAACTATAGTAAATAAAGGATTGAATTTTCATTTAACAAACCCTTTCTTGAACCAACCCTAATTCTTAATAATGAAAATGATATCGAAGTCACTATAGTAATCCTATTTTATTCATGTCAAAAATCTTACTGCTTTTCAGGAAACAGGGAACACTTAACAGGGAACAGGTAAGAGTTTCAGTTTTTTTATTTACTTTTTGATTACCTGCAACCTATGCGCGGATTGCTATATAAATATCAAAATATCAATTACAACCTTTTATCTGATTCAATCAAACTAATAAATTGTCATGTTATCTGTATCCAAACTAACCGATTTAGATTTCGGATAACTGATAGGAATAAAAGTTTAGCTTAATCTATTAGATAATTAATTTAGGAGTGCAGTAAAAATACACTCCCACCATAAACATCTCAATTATAAACTAGGGTTCAACCCAACGGCCATCAGCTTTAATTAAATTAATTAATTCTTCCACTCCTTGAGATTCGGGGACTTTCTTAATTTCTTCCCGCCCACGATATAATGAGATATAACCAGCTTGCTTGCCTACATAACCATAATCTGCATCAGCCATTTCTCCTGGACCATTAACAATACAACCCATAACAGCAATATCCAATCCTGTCAGGTGTTTTGTTGCTTCCCGCACTTGATGCAGAACATCCTCAAGATTGAATAAAGTACGACCACAGGAGGGACAAGCTACATACTCTACCATTGTTTTCCGCAGACCCAAGGCTTGGAGAATACCATAACAAACTGGAATCTCTTTTTCGGGTGCTTCAGTTAAAGATACGCGAATTGTATCGCCTATTCCTTCTGCTAAAAGTGTGGCAATACCAGCAGTAGACTTAATTCGACCATACTCTCCATCCCCCGCTTCCGTCACACCCAAATGTAGGGGGTAGGCCATACCTAGTTCATCCATCCGCTTGACCATCAACCGATAAGCAGCGAGCATTACTGGCACCCGTGAAGCTTTCAGAGAAATTACTAGATTATAGTAGTCTAAAGATTCACAAATTTTGAGAAATTCTAGGGCAGACTCTACCATACCTTCTGGAGTGTCCCCATAAGTAAATAGCATCCTTTCCGCTAGGGAACCATGATTAACTCCAATGCGCATGGCTTTATTCTGGTCTCTGAGGGAGACTACCAGAGGTTCTAGGGTTTGGCGAATTTTATTACCTATTTCTTCAAATTCTGCTTGGGTATATTCATTTCTGCCAGTTTGTGGCTTTTCAAATACATATAAACCAGGATTAATTCGGACTTTATCAACGTGTTTTGCCACTTCCAGGGCTATTTTCATGCCGTTATGATGAACGTCGGCAACCAGTGGTACAGGTTTGTAGGTTTCTGCTAATTTCTGTTTGATATCTGCCAGAGATTTAGCATGGGCCATACTAGGAACAGTAACACGGACAATTTCGCAACCTATTTCATGTAAACGTCGAATAGCAGCTACGGAACCGTCAATGTCAAGGGTATCTTCATTGATCATTGACTGGACAACGACTGGATTGCCACCACCGATGGTTATGTCACCTACTTTGACAGAACGGGTTTTTCGCCGATGGATAGTCGTGTCAAAGGCTGATTGCTTTATAGGAGTTTTAGTTGGGTTTGCTAGGGTTTGCATAATATATCGTTATTTTTCTGTAGCGAACGGCTTAGTAGTCTATTGTTTTCTATCTTTCAGGTTGCCATATAATTGTCACTTATACTCTTTCACGAAAGTCAAAACTCAAAAGTCAAAAGTCAATAATTTTGATTATATGGGCTGAAAACTTTAACTGACAATAATTTATGGCTATTATTTCCTAAATACAAGTTATTTATAAGATGATTTTTGGATTTTGAATTTGGTTTCTCAATTTGGACAAGGTAGCGATCGCTTGGCTAATGGCCAGATACCCTGGTTGTAGCTAGATGTGTGCCAGTTTAACGAAGTCAGAACTCAGAACTCAGAACTCAGAAGTTGTTTTTGTAACGGGGATGGGTGAGCAACTCTCCAAAAACATTTCGCCGATCAAGGCGGGGTAAATGACCCAATTTTTTTGATAATCTCATCTATTAAAATCCCAAATTGATGAATGTTTGTGAGAAATAGTATCTGTGACGGGTGAGTAACCCAGATATTAGCTACTACAAAAAAGCGGATGCTGCGCTTTATAGAACCCATTTGGTATCTATATTGTGTGCTTAAATGGGGGGGTGGGGAGTGTGGGGAGTGTGGGGAGTGTGGGTAGATGGCGTGTATTATACCAAGCGTGAAAAAAGAATGCTATGCTTGAGTGAAACTTCAATTATTAAATAATTAACACAAGTAAATAACTTTTATATTTTTTTTACCAGTTAGTATTAATTATTCTTATATTTACTTCTCCCCTACTCCCCTACTCCCCTACTCCAGAAATTGTAGTAAACATTTATCAAACTGGTATTAGACTTCTCCCAAAATTCTAAATTCAATCACTTATTGCCCATAAATTATCAATTACTTCTCCCTATTCCCTCTTTTTTGGAGATACTAAATGGCTTCTATAAAGCTAATACCAATTCACTTTAAAGATGTCACAAATAGTTTTTAACTTTAAAAGTTAAATAATTTCCTAAAATTACTGTAGCATCAAAGTTTTAAGCTTATAAAATCATAATGTATGACTTTTGACTTTTGACTTATAACTTCCGTGAAACGGTATAAGAAGTAGGGGGGACGATTCGGAAGGTTGTTGCTGGATAGCATTCAGCTATTAGCTGAAGTCAAAACTATTGGCTATAAATGATTTTAATTTTATCAATTTTTTCATACTTTTTTGTAGTGCTATAATTGGATTGAATACTGATACCAATTTAATCAAATATTGCTACATTAGCTCTGTTTTTAGGAGTCAATCCACCCCTAACCTTTCCCTGGAGGGTAACTCAGTCGGTAAGAATTCATAATATTTATTTTTTTTGAGAGTACAACTGTTCCACGATTGACTAAAAATAGTTTTATAACTATAAAAATTTGTTTTTTGTCACCAAGAAATAATTTGATTTTTACCCTCTACGTCGGCAGTAAATTTACTAACACTTTTGTCATCATTTTACTGTAACTACCTATAGCAACTTACTGTAACTACCTATAGCAATCCTATTTTATTCGTGTCAAAAGTTTTACTGCTTTTTAGGGAATAGGGAACATTAAACAGGGAAAAGGTAAGAGTTTCAGTTTTTTTATTTACTTTTTGATTTGTCACAACCTATTTAGGATTGCTATATGCCTGAATTTGGTATTACACTTTGCAGGAAGGAAGGCAGAAGAGAAGAAAAGTTTTTGAAGTGTTTAGGAGCTAGATTTTATAGTCAGGGAGCATTTGTTATTTATTAAAAACTAGAAAGCTTACTGATAACTATATAGGTAAAAAGGAAAGAAATGGGGAATGGGGAATAGGCAATAGGCAATAGTTACAGTTGTTAATTTTTCTGCATTTTTCCCTGACCTGACTCGGAAAATCTCAACTTTATGAATATTAATTGCATAATCTTTAGCACTTTTTTCCAGGTTTAGCACCACTTAAACTGATGATACATCAGGATTCTATCTTTAATTCAGCAAACCCTAATTAAACATCTTGTTAATCTATTATTGCCTATTGTCTATTGCCTTTTTCAACTAAGAATTTTATTTGGCACGACTACTTAAATATTTTCATAATTTTAGATACACTTGCAATCATATTGTAACTATATTCAGTTTAATAGCTAGATACTTTACTCGAAAGAAGACAGAAAAAAAAGAAATATAGCGCTACGGGGAATTCAAAAGGCAAAATTCATTAATGGATAATGGATAATGGATAGTGGATAATTACCTCGGGTTTTAACCCTACGGAAATTGAATATAAAGAAATATTATTTCTTTTCTCGAGGGGAGATTGGATATGCCGAGGTTTCCTCGCCATCCCATCCTAAGGTCATGCTCCGCTTTCCGACCGCTTTTTCCCCTTGAAAGGGGAGGCTAATAAAGCTGAATTATTTAATTAATAATTAATAATTATTCGGTAAAAAGTAATCTCTAAGTGAGTTTCAGTATTTATAAATTTTCTAATCTTTGTTTCGACTGCATTTACTCCTTCTCTCCTAGATAACTAAAGCCTTCCTCCTTCCTACTAATATCTATTTACAAAACCTACAAAATTACTATAATCAATTTTGACTTGCTCCGCATATTGAAAAGCTACTTCATCGACTAATTCTCGAAATTTCTTATGCTTACCATCGGTGATTTTTGTCACTTGTTTTTCTAAGGAATTAGGAACTAATTTTTGATCAAAATCCTTATCTGCTCTAGCATGGTCAGTTGCCAGAATTTTTCCCCATTGTTGAGCAACTTCTATAAAACTATCTTTATCCTTTAATCTTTTAGTTTTAAGAGACTTTTTATAAGGAGATATTTCTCGGACAGAATAATCACCAGAAAAATCTCCATCAGCAGGATTATTATCCACAAGTTCCATCCATCCTAAAAAATCATCAGCGTGTTTAATTAAAGCTTTATAAGCTTTGGCATGACGTTGGGCAGTATTATCAAATATACTGTCATAATTTAAGCGATCATATAAGCTAAATAATTCATAAGCAGGAGGTTGATACTGACGTTTAATATCGAGAATATGGTCATCATCTAAATCATCAGTTTCTCCTTCTATTAACAAGTAATAACGTGGCGTTCCTAATGACCCTAATCCAGCATTTAATCTTTGAGCTACATCTTTAACTTTAAAATATTTTGAGTCATAACTTAGATTTCCAGAAAGGGTTTCACCATAAACTAGCATTTCTGATTCAATAACTTTTTTGGCATCAGATGCTATCCCTAAATCTTCATTTTCAAAGTCAAATAATCGTTTCTCTTCTACAATTTTAGTCCACTTATATAACATTCCTTGTCGTGTTTTTTCAGCAGCTTTTTCTATAGTCTTTTTCACCTCTCCACTGGTATTTTTTTCAGTAAAATATATCTGAGTCTCATCATCATTACCTACATAAGATTCTAGGGCATCTAGATAGCTTTCACTGAAGCTATCAATGATTTCTTTCTGGTCAGATTTAGAGATAATATAATTATCTTCAGCCACTAAAATAATACTGGTTGCTAAACGCCACAAATCATATTGATAATCAGCAATTATTGACTCATCAAAGTCATTTAGGTCAAAAATAATTTCTCCTTTATCGTTATTATAAGCGCCAAAATTATCAACGTGACAATCACCTAAAATCCAAGTTTTTGTTTTAGCATTACCAAATTTACTAAGTCTACTATCATGCACAAAGTCTTGCCAAAATAAAGAATTTGTTGCTCGATAAAATTTAAATGACGATCGAGACATTCGAGCATATTTTTCAGCTTTTAAATCTTGGCGTTTCTGGGGATTAGCACCTGATAAAATTAAGTCTGTATCTAATTCAATAGACTCCAAAACTTTTTGAGTCCGCTGACTATTATTAATAGATTGAGCTAAAGTTTGGTTAAATACAAAAAAAACATTTATTGTCAAAATTAAAATTATTACTATCAACCCAGTTCGGAAAATTTTATTCAACTGATTCATCATTATTACTTAAAAATTCTCGCATATATTGATTCACTAATTCAGGTTGTTCTTGTTGTACCCAATGGTTACAGTTAGGAATATAACGAAGTTGAAAACTCTCCACATATTCTTCCGTACCATAAGTTAATTCTGTTCCTAAAGCAGTATCATTTTTTCCCCAAATCATTAAAGTAGGAATTCGTAGCACTCCCCACTCTTGCCGATTAAAAAAACCAGGAAAAATATTACGATAATAATTAATCATTGCAGTTAAAGCTCCTCGTTTAGCTGCTGCATCTTTATATGCTTCTAAGTCAACGTCAGTAAAGGCAGATTTATTAATCGACATATTTTTAAATGCTGAAGCAATAGCCTGATAATCATCAAATTCAAACATCAATTCAGGTAAAAAAGGCAATTGAAAGAAAAATATATACCAACTTCTTAAAAGTTGCTCTGGAGTACCTAATCCTTCCATAAATTTTGCAGGATGAGGAATATTCATTACAATTAATTTTTCGACCATTTCTGGATGTGCATAAGTAAAACACCAAGCTATTGCTCCACCCCAATCATGTCCTACTAAAACACAATTTTCATAACCTAATCCTTTAATTACTCCCTCTATATCTTTGATAAATTCTGCCATGATATAAGCAGATTTTTTTTCAGGTTTATCACTTTCATTGTACCCTCTCAAATCTAGGGCAACTACTTTATAATTTTGAGCAAATTCAGGGATTTGATGTTTCCAAGAATACCAAAATCCAGGAAATCCATGTAACATTAACATTAATGGGCCATAGCCTTGAGTAACATAATGGAGATTAATACCATTTGCTAGGATAAAATTGCTTGGAAAAAGATTCTCTTTGATTGACATTGATACCTCCGAAATAATCGCTTAAATTTTAACTTGCTATACTCAAAGGAAGAAGAAAATAGGAAATGGGAATATATTTTTGGTGGATTGAATCCCTTTCTATTTATAATTAAATTCAAGATTAATTTGGTAGTAACTACTTTTCTGCCGATAAGTAAGCATTCAGTCGTCAGATAGCTTCCTAGGTCTTCAAGAATTAATAATTAATAATTAATAATAGACCTCTTGCAAAAGTTTTAATTATATCAATTCAAGATCTAAAATCAACAATTTCATCTCCCTATTGCCTATTCCCTATTCCCTATTCCCTGACTTCTGCAAGAAGTCTAATGAATAATTAATAATTACCCCTCCTTGAAAACGGATAGGATTGACTAATCATGAAAATTTTTATTTATTATCCCCTATCCAAGGGGAGGCTTTAAACCAAAATTTTTCGGTAACTACCTTTTTCATGTCGCATAGCGTTTTATGTAGGCAAAAGCCGAAAACAGCTATAAGTTATTAGCTCATTATCAGACCAAAGGAAGAATTAGTCTCTAAGGAGAATTCAAACTTATATTTGCGCAGCATTCCGAAGGAAAAAAAGTTCATCAGCTAACCTTAGTAACTGGACTTTGGAAAAAAATAGGTTAAAAATCAGTTCAAAAGTTTATACAGTAATGTTTTAATCTAGAATTAACTGTTTTCTTGATATATCTAGGTTTTAGCTATTTTTAGCACGGTGAGGTATTTCCCTTGCTAATACTAGGTTTGAAGCTATTTTCGGTGTAAAAAATCTCAAAGTACAGGTAAGTTATTACGTTCAAAAGCTGAATGCTAGCGCATTCGGTAGGAAATGCTGAATGCTAATAGCTGAATGCTTACCCTAATAAAGTAGTTATGCACAATATATTAAAGATATTATAATACTAAAAAGCCTAGATTGTAAAAATCATAGGGAATAAAATTAGGTAATTAATTTTGTCTAGGCACTTAGTTGATTGCTACATAGCAATTCTTCTCCTTGGTGAAATACGCAGGTTTTGGATTTTAGGGAATGGAGAATAGTGAAGGTAATAGGGAATAGAAAAAAATGCTGTACCTCATTAAATATGATAATCCCTATCTCTATATATCATTTTCTATGCTGGTGAGGTACGCACATTCCTTGGTTTTAGGGAGTAGGGGGTATTCAATAATTAATTATTAATTATTATATAGAGATATCCGGAAAAGAGGGAGTAGGGAATAGGGAGTAGGAAGAAATAATTGATGATTTATGCGGGATAATTGATTTGATTTTTGATTACCGGAGATGTCTAATAATTAATAATTACCTCTTCTTTAAAAGAAGAGGATTGGTTAAAAGGAATTTTTTTGTTTTCTTGGTCGATTGGATATGGCGAGGAGACCTCTCCATCCCATCCTAACGGACTGCTCCGCAAACGACCGCTTTTTTCTCCTTGAAAGAGAGGCTTTAAACCTTAATTTTTCGGTAATTTCGGAAGCAGGGAATAGCGGTGCGACCCCGCAACGACGACAGCTCACTTGCGGAACGCACACCAACAAAGAAAATAAAACAAACAACTGTACCTCACGCTCCTTGAGAAACGCTATATCTATTTTTTATTGCTAAATACAGTCTTCTTCCCTCTTTCTGGGAAATTTAATTTACAGCAGTTACTGAGCAAAATTTCTGAGATTGTGTATAACATAAATGAATGGTTTGATATTTAAGCAATTTAACATAATTTTTATAGCTATGTTATTACCCATAAAAATTGTTTTAAACAGCTATTAAAATTAATTTGCTAGAAAAGGGGAAAATATTGGGTAGCAAGCAAGAATGTCTTATATAAAATATTCTATAAACTGGATATTATAGCAACCTAACCTATATATTTATGTATGTATGATATTTTATAATTCATCAAATAATCACAACTTCATTTGATTATTTCATCCGTTTATTCCTATCAATATAAGGAGGTAAAAATTTAGTTGGCTCCTGCTCATAAATTGTATACTCCCAAGGAACATTAATATTTTGGGTCGTAGTCTTACTACTGTAAGAAGCTCGTCGTTGAGGCTGGGCAAATAAAATAATTATCCCGATTAAAATAATGCCACCACCTAAAACTAAAATAGCTAGGATTATTCCACCAATAAACCATAGTAAACCTTTTTCTAAATAACTTGCAGAACTATTTGACGACCTTTTATTATAATTATCTATACCTTGCTGTAGACTTAAGCCAGAAATCAAACGTTCTTGCTGTTGGACTTGAACCAATAGTCTGTCATTTTCCAGCCTTAGTTGATCTTGTTGGAGTCTGAGTTGTTGTATTTCTCCCCACTGTTGTTCTAACTGAGTTTTCAACTGTCGTGTATCTAGTAATTGCTGTTGTAGTTGAGTTTTCAGTTGGTCGTAAGCTGAACGTTGTTGTTCAGATTGATTTCTAATTTGTTGTTCCAACTTATAATCCTTGAAGTCAGGAGCAGAAGGAACTGAAATAGGTGGGGGTGTTAATGGTAGTGGCTGAGGTAGGGGAGTTACTAGAGGAGAAACTTTAGGAGGAGAAGAAAATGTTACTGAGGGTGAAGGAGATGGTATTGACAATTTCATCTGCTCATCAGGAGATGACTTGCCAAAAACAATCCAACCCATAAGTAAGAGGACAATTAAGACCCCCGTTAGAATACATCCTACTATAAACGCTAGAGTCTGATTCATTATTTAATTTCACTGTATGATTAAATCAGCACTATTTAAAAAAATATATAGGGCATCATATTAAGAACAATATTGAGTATCTATTTTCTGAAGCCATTTAATATCATAACTAAACTCATGCAACAAAAATCCAAAATACCACTACTTTTTCGCACCAAAATGGAACTCAGAAGTCAAAAACAAAAAATCAAAGGTTAAGGTTGCTTAAACCTATAAAAAACTCAGGACTTTATCTATTAAGATATTTTATCCCTACCATGAATATGTTAAAATTAAAATTTTTGTTAGTTTGACCTATTTCCCCAGAAGCAAAAGAGTTAGAAGTAAAGATGAAATGATACTAGGAAATATCAGGATTATAGTAATCTTCGGGTTCCACATTTCCAACTGCATCTGGTTCTTGATTTATACAACCATGTTTCTGGACATATTGACAGACACGAGCCCATAGCTTGGCTCTAGTACCAGGTGGTCCAGAAGAAAATAATACCTTATCTCCACCCACGATTTTGACTTGACACACTGGGCAAATCTCTTGCTGATTTTCTGACATGGTGATTATTTATTGTTTAAGGCTCAATGAACTTCTAAGTATATAGCGTTTTTTCCTCAATTTTGCAAATCTTGTCTAAGCGCAAATGTGAGATTTTAGGGAAGCGCATTTTAGATTGTTAAAGAAATCTCAAATTTTAAAGAAGTGGTTGGACATAAAAATCATAACAATCTAGAGATATACTCATTTTGATCGGGAGTTATGCTAATTTCATACAATCTTGCTAGGTAGTAGGTGGTATGTATTAGGAGAAACACAAATATCTTCATAGTTTGGCAGAGAATTTTAGTGTAACTATCTATCCATGAATTTGGTATTAGTTCTAAAATTAGAGTTTTTATGGAAAACTTTTACAGGCAACAGAAAATAAAAAAAACTATTGTACCTCACAAAGATTGAGAAACGCTATAAAGTTATTTTGCTATTTCCATTTTGTTAGCTATTTTCTCTAAAGATTTTGATGCGTTTATATATAGCAATCCTATTTTATTCGTGTCAAAAATATTGTAACTTTTTTGTAATTAGGGAATAGGGAATAGGGAACGGGCAAGAGTTTCAGAGTTTATTTTTAGTTTTTGAATTGTTACAACCTATTTAGGATTGCTATAGCTAATATCAGCATGATTTTTTAGATTATTTTATACAAAAAAAAACATAAAATATGATGATATATGCAGAATTTTGGCAAAATAAACAAAGAGATAAAACCTATCAAATTAGGAATTATCAGTTAAATTTTAACTGTTTCAATCCCCAAATTTCCGAATATTCACTATATTTTTAAAATTAGTGGTGTGCGGATTTTAGTTAGTTTGAATTCCCCACTACTATGTCTGATAACTGTTAACTGTTTCAATACACCTTTTCTCTATTGCCTTTTCTTTAATAAAATGTAAATTCCATACATGAACTATATAGATAAAATCAATAATTTACTTAAACCAGCTATTTTTGCTAATTATTCAGTTATCGATTTATTTGCCGGATGTGGTGGTTTATCTCTAGGTTTTGAAGCCCAAGGTTTTACAACTCATGGTTTTGAAATAGATGCTGATTTTTGTGCAACTTATAATAAAAATTTAAAAGGTAATTGTACTAAAATTACTCTAACTTCAGAAACAGAATTACCTCCTGGAAATGTAATAATTGGCGGTCCTCCTTGTCAACCTTTTAGTGTTGGTGGAAAGCAAAAAGGTTTACAAGATTCGCGAGATGGTTTTCCTATTTTTATTAATGCAGTGGCAAGATTAAAGCCGGAAATTTGGTTATTTGAAAATGTACGAGGGTTGCTTTATCGGAATAAATGGTATTTGGATGAAATTACTCAAGCACTTCAATCTTTGGGTTATATTATTGAGGTTAAATTGTTAAATGCTGTTGATTTTGGCGTGCCTCAAAATCGTCAACGAGTAATAGTTGTTGGGCATAAAAGTGAGTTTAAATTTCCTCAAGTTTTAGATAAAAAAATAACTGTTGGAGAAGCATTAGGAGAAATGGCATTCGACGCACCTCCGGAGTCAAAATTTCTGACTCCAAGCATGGATAAATATGTAGAAAAATATGAAAAAGCTTCTAGTTGTAAACAACCTCGCGATTTATATTTAGACAAACCTGCTAGAACTTTAACTTGTCGAAATATTTCCGCTCCTACTAGCGATATGCACCGAATAAAATTGCCTGATGGGAGAAGAAGACGGTTGTTGTTAAGGGAAGCGGCAAGATTACAAAGTTTTCCTGACTGGTTTGAATTTGTAGGAAAAGAAACCAGTTGTTTTAATCAGATTGGAAATGCAGTTCCTCCTTTATTTGCTTTTCATTTGGCAGGGAGTATTAGGAGTTATTTAGAATCAGGTAAAAGACTGTCGCCAGAGGAAATTTCACAAAAAATTCTTCCCTTACAATTGTCATTACCTTTTTAAGAGATAAAAATGTCTGAAATTCCCCAGTATGTTAAGTCAGATAAACCTAAACAACTGCAAAAGCTAATCAATGAAGCCTTGCATATTATTTCTAAACTGGGTGTACCTCTTGAGGGGATGACTCAAAGACGATTGGAAAGAATGGCTATGGCTTTTTTAGCTGTAGCCAACGTTAAGAAAACTAATGAATGGGCAAAAATTGATAATTCTCATGCTTTAAGAACTAGAGAAATTATTAGGTACTCGAATATTCATTTTCGTACCTTATAGATAGCTATTTAAAATTCTTTTATACAAAAATATTTTTTATGATACAGGTTTAAAAACTACTCACTAATATTAATAGATATTTGTTTTATTCTAGTTATTAACTCTGAAATCTTATTATCCTTGTCATAATTTTGCAAACTTAATTAAAAATTTTGGTTCGGATAATTGGGAAGAAGAAGTAGAATTTTTTTTATCTAATCAAGTTACTCTAGAAGAACAACTTTCTAGTCAACGAGAAATAAGTTTAATTCCCATAAAATTTTCTTCTGGTAAAGTCTTAAATTTCAGCCCTGGCAAACATAATGAATTACAGAAAGCAATTATTGAAAGTTTTTTACCTAGATATGGTTATGGTGCAGAAGTCTTATATGTCGCCGATATGGCTAAGAAGTTTTTACATTTACAAAAAACTAAACTGACAGAACTAAATTTTTTTGAATTATCTGATGGTGAATTACCCGATATAGTAGCTTACTCACAGCAGAAAAATTGGCTTTATTTGATAGAAGCTGTTCATAGTTCAGGTGTAATTTCTAATGTACGTTTATTAGAGCTGAAAAAATTGACAGAAAAATGTAAGGCTGACATAATTTTTATCACCGCTTTTCTAGACCATCATACTTTTCGCAAATTTGCTGCTGATATTGCTTGGGAAACAGAAGTTTGGATAGTTGATGCACCAGACCATATAATTCATTTTGACGGTGAAAAATTTTTAGGTCCTTATTCTTAAATAACTAATACTTGAAATAAAATTATGAATGAAATTAACTGGCAATTATTCTGGATATTAATGATTTTACATTGTGTTATTGGTACTGCTGCTGCTTTTGTCGCAAAAAGCAGAGGTGGGAATTTTAATATTTGGCTAGGTTGGGGTTTATTGGGGGGTACTATTGCTTTGATAACTGCATTTTTGATGCCTGCTAAAAATCTAGATTAAAAAGGAAATTAATTAGCCGAAAATTAGAGAAATCTATGTAGGGATAGACAGAGAGGAAAGTTGAGAGATATTACTCTTGGCTTACCTATAAAAATTTGTCTGCTTTGGAATGGCTTTAATATTTTGAGAGATGGAATAAGTCAGATAAACTAGAAAGCAATTTGCTGAAGTAATTATAATATTTAGCCAAGAAACTTGTTGAATAAAAAGTCATGCGTAGGGGCAAGAAGCCCATTATAGGAATTATAATATCACAATTTTTGTGGAGATGCAACCGAAAATCCTTTGAGGCGCGATTTTTTTGGAGCTTAAGAGAATGAAAATCTTTATGGTTTTCCACTGAGGAGATGGATGGAAAGATTTGATGAGGGAAAAACAAGCATATATCTTTACTAGAGCTTCACAGGATGAAAATTTCAAAAAATATCTACTTAACCTGTAGATAGACTAGATATTCTGGAAAAATCTCTGACAAACTTTCACCTACCTATATATATGAAAGTAAAATTTTCATCGCTGAGGAAAACTGGTAAAAAGTCGAAGGGATACAAGAGGCGATCGCTCAACTTCAGAAAATTATCTACTTACTTCTAGCTAAAGCAAATATCTGAAAAAGTCTCTGACAAATTTTCCACTACCTATATATGGATATATGGATGGAAGTAAAATTTCCATCTCCTTAGAAAATTAGGAAACAGTCGAAGGGATACAAGAGGCATTTGCTCAATTTGAGAAAATATCTACTTACTTCTAGGTAAAGCAGATATTCTGGAAAATTCTCTGACAAATTTTCGAGTATCTATATATCTAGAGTAGAATTTCTATATCTTCAGAAAACTAGGAAATAGTCGAAGGGATACAAGAGGCAGTTGCTCAATTTGAGAAAATATCTACTTACTTCTAGGTAAAGCAAATATCTGGGAAAATTATCTGGCAAATTTTCGACTATCTATATTATGGAAGTGCAATTTTCATCTCCTCAGAAAACTGGCTAAAAGTCGAGGGAAGATCAAAGGCGATTTGCTGACACAACGCTATCGCGAACGCTCTACTTCAGAAAATATTTACTTCCCTCTAGTAGTCTACCAAGTAAACTTTGCCTGGTAATATTTTTACCACTAACGATT
>NZ_JBNHEP010000297.1:0-28065 GCF_050015995.1 Dapis brunnea BLCC-M229
CTAACGTATATGTCTAGTTGTGTCTATTTATTGGTATATGTACAGATTTATACGACCGGTAAAGCAAAGACGATATAGTGTGGACTTCTGGCAACATTCTGTTAAATTAGTATTGAGGAAGTAAAACAAATATTAACAATTGCAATAGATATGGTTGGTTAAGTCCATAAACCATGCTTGTCAAAAAAAGTTTCTGAAATGGAGGTAGAAAGTGACCAATAGAAACAATCACAGGTCAGAGTTGTTTGAAGAAAGTTCAGAAGGAGCCAATTTACTTTGGCAATATGTCCAATCTATGAGTCCAGATACGGTTTCCCACTTATCAAAACCAAATTCCCAAGAAGTTTTTCAGGTGATGGAGCGAAATATTGTTGGACTTTTAGGCAATCTACCCTCAGAACAATTTAATGTAAATGTAACAACTAGCAGAGAAAATTTAGGTAAATTATTAGCTTCAGCAATGCTCAGTGGCTATTTTATTAGAAATGCTGAACAGAGAATGACATTTGAAAATTCTTTGAAAATGGATAAAACATTTAGTAACGAGGGTTAATTTAGTCAAACTGTGATTATTCCCTTGGTTAATAAACTGGGGAATTTTTATTTCAAAAAGAAGAAAAAAGGCTTTAGTTATCTAGGAGAGAAGGAAGGAAAATAGTAAATTTTATTGCTCAATCAAATCAAGAACTTTATATAGCAATATGATTTGAGTTGTGAGATATTGGAGACTTTTAGGGAACAGGGAACACTTAGCTGGGAACAAGGAAAAGAGAAGAAGATAGCAGTTATCTTATTCATTAAGATAACTGCTATCTTCTATAATTTTAAGGAACACCTCAATTCTCACATCTGATTCCTGATTGCCATACAAAACTACAAGCACTTATAATCAATATTCCCTATTTGTAGTAAACATTTATCAAAGTGGTATAGCAATCCTAAATTAGTTGTGACAATTTTTATAATAGTTAATTTAAAATGAAAACTTTGAAATTCTGACTCCTGACTCCTGAGTTCTGATTCCTAACTGCCACCAAAATATTACAACTTAAATAGGATTACTATATTATTCAATCTATATAATTATTGAAAGTATTCAAACGGATATGATATTACCTCAGAAGTTAATTGGTGTTGCTGTCATCTGGAATGAAGCAGGAAAAATTTTAATTGATAAGCGAAAAACTGGAGGTGCTTTTGGTGGTTTATGGGAATTTCCTGGTGGTAAAAAAGAAGCTGGTGAAACAATAGAAGATTGTATTAAAAGGGAAGTTTTAGAGGAGTTAGGAATTGAGGTTGCAGTAGAAGAGCATTTAATTAGAATAGAGCATAATTATTCTGAAATTAGAGTCACGCTTCATGTATATCATTGTCGTTACTTGCGGGGAATACCAAAAACTATAGAATGTGATGAATTTAGGTGGGTTACATTAGATGAGATAGATAGATTTACTTTTCCGGAAGCAAACGAACAAATTATTACTGCTTTGAAGAAAACTTAAGGGAGAAGAAAGAAGAAAGAAGGAAGAGAAATAGTAAATTTTATTGCTCAATTAAATCAAGCACTTTATGCAAAAAACAACCACTTAAGCACCTATAGAACCCCTAAGCGTATGTTTTACATTTATTTTCTTTTCTACAACTTGAGCGACATAGATACCACTAGGTTCCGCCTTTTCCTTTCCTGGGGAATGCTCCGCTGTCTATGAAAAATGCGGGTGAAAAAATATCACAAGCATTACAAGAAAATGATGTGGATCTTGACACCTTTAACAGTATCGAGAAGGAAATTTTAAACTTTGATTTGCTGGAGAAGGATATTGAAAAAATCCACACAAAAATTGAACGAGATGGATATTCTGTTTTAGGAAGTCGTCTTATTCTTGATGACAAAAAAGACTTAATCGAAATTAAAACTTATAGCCAAAAAGGAGAAAACAGTTTTGTAAATACTGTAAGTGCTAAAGTTAAGCAAGTGAGCAATATTCCTCCTGAAATTCTCAATGAAATGAAGACTAAAGGTCGCGCTGAAATAAGTGTGGAATTTGATGATTGATTCGACTTTTATTTAATTAATCAAATCTGGTTAAACAATTGTCATTACCCAGGTGGGAAAGCAATTTCAAATTCATAGGACTTACGCAGATACCATATATATAGCGTTCAAAACTATAACGTTATAGTTTTTGAACTCTATAGATAGTACCTTTGCGTAAGTCCTGATTCATAGAGATTGCTTCCTTCCACTCCGTTCCAGTCGCAATGACAAATTTAGTGAATAACTACCCGGATATGATATAAAAGCCATTTGGTATCTTTGCCCACGTAAAAATTTTTGAGTTACGAGTCCGAAGTGCAATAGAGGTAATACAGGGAAAAGATTGAAAAATGCTCCTTTACTCCCATGCTCCCTTACTTTTAAGATTAGAATCGGATTTTTCCCATCATCAAATCTTTCCATCTATCCTCAAGAGAAAATCACAAACATTTTCATTTTATGAAGCTCCTGAAAAAAAATCAGCGTCTCAAATGATTTTCCCCTCCATCCTCACAATTTTTATGATATCATAAATATTAAATTGGCTAATTTGTCTATAAATATGACTTTTTATTCAACTTAATTTCCTTGCTCAAAGACAATTAAGTATTCAAGAATTTTGCTTACAAGCAATACTAATACCACAAACATTTTCATTTTATGAATCTCTATTAAATGTTAGTTTTCCCTACCAAACCTTTCCATCTATCCTCAAGAGAAAACCACAAACATTTTCATTTTATGAAGCTCCTGAAAAAAAATCGGCGCCTCAAATGATTTTCCCCTCCATCCTCACAATTTTTGTGATCTAATAAAGATTAAGTGGGTTAGTTTGTCTATGTGCATGATTTTTTATTCAACCAAAAATAGTGTAGTTTAGATAGCGAATGTTTTAGAAAGGAAAATCAAGGTCAAAGATACCAAGTGGTTTATATAGCAAAGAAAGAATTGGTTAGGACATAGACTTATGATGAATCTTAGACTAGGAAATGTTTTTCCAACTACTCCCTACTCCCTACTCCCTCTTTTACCTATAAACAGGCAGAGTAAAATGAAAACAACTACCATTATTAGGACTAGAATCTACCCATATTTTACCATAGTGAGATAAAATAATTCGGCGACACAAAGCCAAACCAATACCATAACCCTCCTTTGACTCATCACGTTTTAGTCGGAAAGAATCTTCAAAAATCCGATTACGATTTTCCTTCGGTATACCAGGTCCACTATCACAAACCGTCACTTGCACCTTTTGAGTTGTGCGATCAAGGATGATAATCTGAATCTCACCCTCTTTGGGAGTATACTTAATCGCATTATCAAGCAAATTAACCACTACCTGACGTATCCTTTCTCTGTCAGCATAAACCAACGGTAAATCATTAGGAATATCTGTTTTTAACTGCAATTTTTTGAACTTCAGTCGGTCTCTAAACTGCATTTTCACCTCAGAACATAATGCTCCTACATCTAATTTTTCAGGTTGAATTTGCAACTTGGTACTTTTCCCTCTGGGTCTCTCTAGAATATCCGTAATCATTCTGTCGATCGCGCGCACTTGGTAACGCGCTTGCTTGATCAACCGTTCTACAAGAGTTGGAGAACTTTTACCAGACTCACTCTTCGCCATTTTTTGAGTAGACTCTAAAGTTTCTAAAGCTAATGAAACTGCTGTCAGTGGGTTCCGTAAGTCATGAGCTAACATAGCAATGATGCGGTCTTTAAACTTTAGTTGAGCTTGCAATTGTTCTTTTTCCCGCTTGAGGCGAAAAATTTCGTCTGACATTTGCATTAACTCAGCAGCACAATTAATTGAACTAGCAGATAATTTTTCACTAACAGCTTGTTGTGATTCACATTGGGAATTATCATCACACCTAGATTCTGCTAAAGAACGTTGCCAACGAGGCCACCAATATTCCAACTTCGCCACTAAATTTGTGCCCGTGAGAGTTTGTCTTGGTTCAGGATGAATTTTTAGTAGAGCAGGAGTAGCAATCAACTTGAAATGTTCTGCCATGTAGGGTTGTTCTCCTACATCAATGACATTAAATTCAAATGGGTAATCTGTTTTTAAATTACTGAGGGACTTACGAATAGCTTGGATTTGTTCTTGAGAACCAGGACGTTTATTAATAAACAATAAAAGTTGTAAGAATCCGTCGTTATTAGATTTTTCTGAAGACACCTTTACGAAATCTCTAGGTAAGTGAGATGGACTATTAGTATCTTGTTGTCGCAGAGGAAGAGAATAATTAACCATCTAGAACTTTCCATATATATTCCCGCCTACCTAGATATTTGGCCTGACTGGACAAGCAGGGCGGGGTTTACCACTTACCATTCACAAATTAGTTTTAGAATTATCGGCCATCAACAGAAAGTTTGTTTCTGAGATAATTTAATCTCTATGATAATTTAATATCTATTTTATATTTTATATTCTGACACTAATACTGTAAATTCACTTTCTTAACTGTATTAAGATTATCCAATAGTCACTTGACATAATTTATATTTTATAGTAATGAAAAAAATAACCCTTGCAAGTAGTTATGATGACTCAAGTAAGAGATAAATTTCTGGTAAGTTGTATACTGCAAGCTTTAAATTTAGGTAAGTGATGTTGGTTAGCAGGCAAAAAAATCAGTTCCTCAAGATGCTGTTCGTGGTAGCGATCGCCTTTTTTGTAGTTTGTCTATTATTTAACCTGCATCGTTATTATAGTTTTTACGCCTCTTACGACCAAGGTATATTTAACCAAGTCTTTTGGAATAGTATGCATGGTCGTTTTTTTCAAAGTTCTCTCTCTTCTGCTCTCTCCACAAATGTTGTTCACCAAGGCCAAGTCTCAGAAGTATACTATCACCGCTTAGGCCAACATTTTACTCCTGCACTTTTGTTGTGGTTGCCAATATATGCCCTATTTCCATCTCCTATTACTCTAACAGTCTTACAAGTCACATTAGTAACTGCTGCGGGTTTAGTTTTATACATTCTAGCTAGACAGCATCTCCAACCACAGTTATCAGCCATGATTAGCGTTAGTTTTTATGGAGCTAACGCAGTAATCGGCCCCACTCTAGCAAATTTCCATGATATTTGTCAAATACCTCTGTTTGTATTTAGTTTACTACTGGCAATGGAAAAACGCTGGTGGCCTCTATTTTGGATTTTAGCAGTATTAATTTTAGCTGTTAGAGAAGATGCAGGAGTAGTATTATTTGGAGTTGGGTTCTACCTAATCTTGAGTAAACGCTATCCCAAAATAGGTTTAGCTGTCTGTACTCTCAGTTTTGCCTACATGGTAGCTCTGACAAATCTAATTATGCCTATATTTTCCGAAGACATTTCCCAGAGATTTATGATGGAAAGATTCGGTCAATATGCAGAAGGAGAGGAAGCTTCAACTCTGGAAATTATTTGGGGTATGGTTAGTAACCCTTGGCGGTTAATAGGGGAAATTTTTACTCCATTTTTTGGCACTATCAAATATTTATTAGGTCAATGGTTGCCTTTAGCATTTGTGCCTGCTGTTGCTCCTGCTTCTTGGATGATAGCAGGATTTCCTTTGCTGAAATTATTTTCTGCTCAGGGTTTGTCTGTACTATCAATTACAATTCGCTACGCGATGACAGTAGTGCCTGGATTATTTTATGGTGCAATTTTATGGTGGGGAAAGAGAGAATCAGAAGTTGAAGACTCACCACTGCCATCACGAAATTTTCGCCGTTTCTGGGTAGTTTGTATTTGCTTGTCACTATTTTTTACATTTACATCTAATCCTAATCGCACCTTCTATTTTTTAGTACCAGACTCAGTACAACCTTGGGTTTATGTTCCCGCACACCAACAATGGCAGCACGTTAGTAAAATGCGACCATTGTTAGAGAAAATTCCTAATGATGCTAGCGTGGCAGCAACAACTTATATCATTCCACATTTATCAAGTCGTCGAGCAATTTTGCGGTTTCCCAGAATGCAATTTAGAAATGATGCTAGAGAGGTGGAAAAAGTAGAATATATTATTGTTGACTTGTGGCGGTTGAATAGGTATCGGATAGCATTTAAGAGCGATCGGCAACGACTGGAAAAAATAATGCCTCGAATTGAGGAGCTTTATAATTCTGGTGAATATGGAATTACTGATTTTGCAGATGGTGTGGTTTTGATGGAAAAAGGAGTAGTTTCTGATTTAGATAGTGTTGATGGATGGAAAAATTTTCGTCTGTAGGGGCGGGTTTAACCAAAAATCTTGTTATAACTGATTGATTTCTCTAAACCCGCCCCGCTTTTATCGTATATCTTTTATCTTTGGAGGTGGTGGCGTGGGGGCGGGTTTACCTAATTTAATATTACTCCCGATAAATTTCTTGTGAAACCCGCCCCTACATCATCAAAATTAATCATATTGATTTCCCCTCATAGAGTAAAGCAGTAAAAAAATTGTATGGTCTGGTTTCACCAGAAACTTTGGTACATGAGCAATTATTTATCAAAACTTACCCCGCGCCGGGTGGTGCATAATATTGCCAGGGGGCGGGTTTATCTAAATTAGTGTTACTCCCGATAAATTTCTTGTGAAACCAGCCCCTACGTCATATAGCGATCGCTTATTCAAGCTTCAGGATAGAGGAGCAAGGAAAATTAAATTTTAAATTTGCGGGATGGAGCGTTCGCGAACGACTGGAAAAAAAACGGTACGAATTTTCCCATGAATAAGGAGTCAGGAGTCAGGAGACAGGAGTCAGAATGAAAGTCTCTCCAGTAGGGTGTGTTAGCGGAGCGTAACGCACCGAGATATTTGAGAGAGCTATAAACTACTGAACGGTGCGTTATAATCAGCGATCGCAATATTCGCCCCCTTGATTTTTTGATTGGTAATAGATGTATAGATGTTATACTTTAGTTTTGGAAGAAATGCGATTGCGTAATTTCACTTAATTAATGAAGATTTGGTAAAGTTGGCGAAATGCTCTTGACACTAGGGGGGGGGGAGAAGAATAGGATATATTCATGACGAGAAACACACAAACGAAAATAAGATACATGAATAAAAACATCATCTCAAGACTAAGAAATTGGGCTAGCACTAGCGCAGCCCTACTGGCTTCAGCCTCCATCGTTTTCGCACCGCCTGCTGCCGAAGCTTTTACATTAATTAAAAATGACGACGGAGCAGTCGTTGAAATATTGGATTTAGAGGTTAGTGGAGAGTTATTTGATGTGGAATTCCGACACGATTCATACGATAATATATACAATGGGACATTTGACTTCGAGACAATAGAATCAGCTACTGAGGCAGCCGAGGCCATAGCAGAGGCCCTGGGCGACACGGAATTTACCATGCTGAATTCTAGAGTGGGCGACACGGAATTTTTTAGAGAAAGAAGTGACTCATTCTTGATACCCTTTAATCTACAAAAAATAACACCTACCTTTACCATTGTGGAGTCTGTCTCGGACTCGTATGCGACCCGCGCTACGGACGTGGTCAGCCAATTGGGAGTCGTCAGCTTCGTTCGATACCAACTCAATCCTTATGCCAAGTTCGAGCGCCTCGAGGAAGCTCCTTTGACAGAGGTACCCGAACCTTCCCTAATTTTTGGTTTTATCACACTTAGCGGTTTAATGCTAGGCAGCAAAAGAAAGGGCAAAGGTTAAAAACAAGAAGAGAGGGAAGTTTAGGCTTCTCTTTTTTTCTCAACGATACCTGGCACGGGGAGAAGTCAGAAGTGTTCCTGCGGGGAGAAGTCAGAAGTTTGAATTCAGAAGTCAGAAGTATTCCTTTACTTGGCAGGTGGCAACTGATAACTGATAACTGTTAACTGTCAACTGAAAAGACATGGGCAGACCAAAAAGAGAATTCAAAGCAGGATATTTGTATCACATTACAACTCGGTGCGTTAAACTAAGCCAGGTAAGTTACCCCACCCGACTCGTCTTCAGAACCGTGCGTGAGACTTTTACCTCACACGGCTCCTCTCCTAAACGTCCCTTGTCATGGGTACATCCTGCATCAGGGTTAACATATCGTCAATCCATATATAATTTTCGGGTAAGTCCCGTGGCTTAAATTTTGGATATGCCTTTTTGTCCGATGCAGTTTTACTGTCGTGGCAATGTCGGTGCAACAATTGTTTATTTTTGTATAAGTTGTCACCACCCTTAGACCTTGGTTTTATATGGTCAACTTCTATGAGGTCAGTTGGTCTAAAGGTTAGTCCACAAGATGCGCATTTATTCTTTTGCCGTTTTAACAGCGTTGTGACTTCTTTCCTTACGCCTGGATGTTTGCCGATTCTGCTACTCCAATAAGTCCATTCACCGTCATAGGGTGTTTTATTACCTTTAACTTTGATATACCGTTTTATAGGAACATCTGAGTGTTGGTTTAGTATATATTCGCCATCGTTTAGAATCCAGTTCCTGGTTCCAATTTTGGGGAAATACTTTTCTTTTACCCAGGTGTTAGACTTGTTTGAATGCCTTCTACTTGTCCACCGTAGTAGTCTTTTCCATAGGAGATTGTCCAATTTGCTGAATGTCTCTTTGCTGACTACGGATGAAAAGTAGTTAGCCCATCCTCTTATTATTGGGTTTAGTTTGGCTATTAAAGCTTTGACTGGTGCGGATTTGTTGGAATCACATATATCCGCCAGTTTCCGATAATGAGTTCTGATACTCTTGGAGGATGGTTTAATCAGCGTTTTAAATCCTTGTTTGGCTGACTTTACCTTCCATTGCCTGATTGTGAATCCTAAGAAGTCAAATCCGGGTTTGTTTCCTTCATATTCTTCTAAGGTATGAGCAACTTTGGTTTTTTCTGGTTTTAGTTCTAATCCTACTTGGTTTAGCCATTCCTGAATCACGAATTTTGCTTGTAGCACTACTTTGATGTCTTTGTGTAGGATAACAAAGTCATGACTCATAGCGTATTAGGGTTAATGCCTGTTTGTTATTGCGTTTACGTCCCGGTAGGGTTTCGGCGAAACTATTTAGACATTCTTCCATACCGTGCAGGGCGATGTTAGCTAGTAGGGGACTAATTACCCCTCCCTGTGGTGTACCTTCCACAGTGTCTAGGAATTGTCTATTGTCAAATACTCCCGACTTTAACCATTGTTTGATTAACCGTCTGTATGGTGTTTGACCGATCTTTCCTAATAGCGGATTAAGCTTATTGTTTCTCTTTTTTGGCTTTTTGACCTGCCTTTTATTCTTAGCGTTTCCGCATATTGCTTAATCCGTTCTTCCATCCCATGCAGGGCTATATTTGCCAGTAGGGGTGATATTGTTCCTCCTTGTGGTGTACCCTCATTGGTAGGAAGAAAGGCTTCCTGGTCAATTACTCCTGCTTTGAGCCATGATTTTAGTTGTCGGCTCAGGGTAGGGTATGTGTTGACTTTTTTGAGCAGGGCTTTGTGGTTGATACAGTCGAAACATTTTGATATGTCCGCATCAAGCACATATTTGGCTTTTTGTCTGATGCTAAGGAAGATTGCTCCGATGGCATCGTGACATGAGCGTCCTGGTCTAAAACCGTAACTGTTTGGCTCAAAGAGTGCCTCCCATTCTGGTTCTAACGCTTGTTTAACTAGCGTTTGCAAAGCACGGTCTCTCATTGTTGGAATTCCTAGCGGTCTCTTTTCTTCACTGTTGGCCTTTGGAATCATAACCCGCCGTGTAGGTTTAGACTTCCCAGTTATTTTCAACCCTTTAGCCAAGATGAGACGTTGCTTTGGGCTCAGCGATTTCACGCCGTCCACACCTGCCGTCTTCTTACCCTGGTTATCTTGGGTAACAATTCTTACCGCTAGAACTTTTGCAGACCAAGACCTAATCAAGGTTTTCTGAAGCTTGCGTACTGCTTTGACATCGCCACGTTCACTCGCTTGAAATATTCTTTTTTGCAACTTAAAGGTCAATCTTTCGGCTTGGCGCCAATTGATGTCCTTCCATTCCTTGATCAGATTATTCTGTGTATTAGACATATTCGTTGTTTTTTCTGACTATTTCTTTGGAGTTCCCGTGAGTACGTCAGCTTATCTATTTCATTACAAAATAGCGTTTGCTTCTTACTCAATCCTGCCCCTAAATATCATGCGGTTAGCTCCTACTAGACATCGACCAGTTCCAGGGATATATAGGGGGTTACTTCGTTCCGATTACACATTGTCTTGAATCCTTAACGTGGCACTATCCACCGGGTTTATTGAGCAGTGCTTACAAGTCATTTAAGAAAACGCTTGTGCCCTATCCTTGCCTTTTGGCTTGGCCTTAAACAGTCGTTGTGGCCATCACACTTATCGATGGTTCAAATGTACCTTAGCTTTCGCTACGCATAGATTCCTGCTCAACAGTCACCAGATTCGACTACCAGTGGTCTGCCTTTTATCCCCGCTTTACCATAAAAGTCGCTAATCTTCAATGGTAGGGGATATGCTTTCACCTCTGCACCTGAGGGAGGGACTTGCACCCTAAATGTAATCAGTTCTGACAACAAATGAGCTGTAGTTACCTTCCCATAAGCTTTTCAACCTATTTTCGGTAAAACGAATCGCACTCTTTTTAGTGTTTTAGCTTTATTCATCGCTAATAATTACCTTACATTACGTCTAACAGTGGGTACGTCTGCCTGATGGCTTCTTACCCAATCCTACTCTTCCTAAGACCTGCAACATGAGTGCAGATTGACCTTGAATGGCTTCCTAAGTTCTCGACCTATACTCTTAGGTGTCTTAGAGAGGTTTCCTCGTTCCCTTATTCCTTTTTATGGCTGATTTAGTGGGGTAAAGTCTCCCGGAGGGTTCGGTATGGTTGCTGATAATCTCCAAGCAATAAGGTTATCCATTGACCCCCTGACTTTCGTCCTACATCCCATAGCTACCTTAGGAATGGCTCGAGTTTACGAGAGTTTAATTACCTTCCTGTTCGTCCACTTGTCAGCCTTTGCTAGAAGTCTCACTTATTTGATAGTTAAAGCTTTGACCCCGTTTAGACCAGCTTCGGGGATTGATGTTCAGTCGCTACCCCGTGGCCTATGCTGTCAACCCAACAACAGGGCAGATGGAATTTCACCACCAAGAATATAAGAGTTTTCACAGCTCGAAGTTATTAGCTTCATGTATTGACCTGGAAGGCCAGATATACTTGCTTTTCAGCCGTTTTGACTAGCCAACGAGTCGCACAATAACAGAGATTTCAACCTTATTCGTAGGGAAACAAGAGAAATACTGCTGCATATCATCAAACAAGCACAAGAAAAATACCCATTCAAACTGTATGCCTTGTGCATCATGCGTATGGCACGTCCATTACCTGATGGAAGCAGAAAACCCCGATGATATACCGAAAATCATGCACTGGATAAATTGGTACTCTGCCATGTCTTTCAATGCCCTTCTTAACCGCAAAGGCCACTTTTGGGAACAACGATATACCTGCCACGGGTTCCCAAACTCCGACAAAGAAAGAGCATTAAACACCATCCGTTATATCCATGCCAACCCCAAAGCAGCAGGGATGAGAGAAGGCTTTTTCTATGATTTCAGTAACTATGGCACTTATGAACAACTAACCACAGATGGTATTACTCAATGGCATCCAGCTTTCTTTGAATTAGGTACATCATTAGAAGAATGCGCTGACAAATACAAAGGTTTCTGTCGGCGTTACAAACCCAGGAAAAAAGGACCCAAGAAAAGCAACTGGGGTAAAAGAATATTGAGAGGAATATTGAGCAAAGTTCCCAAAACAAAAGTATCCCCCGGACAAATTCCGTTACCATTTTTGATAGAAAAAATTGTCTTTATAGAAATTCCAGCTATTGCACAGACAGCGATAAATTTTATCAAAGCGAACCGTTTTCCCAATTATTCTGTAGGTTTGTAGGGGCGGTTTTTTTCAGTTATCAGTTATTAGTGTTTTGCGTTTGACCTATTATTCTTTAGTAGCGGCGGGTTCAGCCAAAAACATTAATATCTGCCGTTAGTTAAATAAACCCGCCCCGCGCCTGGTATTGCATGGTATCGCCAGGGGGCGGGTTCATCTAATTTTGTTGAATTCCCATTAACTTAACGCGGAACCCGCTCCTAACTCATTTGTCCATATCGAAAATCGATAAGCGATCGCAGTCTTTGTCATAAACCATGCCATTATGAATCTAGATTCAATTTAGATTTCAATATCGCTTCAATTTCTTCATAAGGCATATTCTGAGGATAGGGGAAAACTTGAACATTAGGGTTTCTGCGATTAATAAATAATTCTCGAATTGCTTCATCATCTGTCGGATGAGACAAGATATATTTTTTTAATTCGTTACGAGTCATTTTGGTAAAATCAGGTTTCGTCATTTTCGTTAAACTCCCAGATTCCATTTTCAAGAATAGTAATTTCTAAATTTTCTTCTCTACCAGCTATTATGAATATGTATTTATACAGAGAATCATATCTAAACATCCAAATTGGCTGTAGGAGATTGGAAAGCAGTTGACAGACAAAGATAACAGTATCTTTTTGTTTATCAGTCGGCAATAAATCATTCCTCGCTTTTTTGCTTTGTTTCTATTATTATAGAGTCTTAATGATAGGGAAAAATGGCCATAAGCTCCTACCCATTTGTTGGTATAAAAAAATGTTTCATCTTCAGCCAGAGCGCAAATCTTTCTAAATTCTCCTTCCTACTGACTCCTGACTACTGACTCCTGGAAAAAATATGATACAATCCACAAATATTTACAATTGTGGGTTAACAAAAATGTACACTAACACTTTTTTTAATTTTCCTGTTAATACGGTAATTGAATTGACATTACTTTTTGCTATTCTCTTGGGAGTAATTTTTAAAGATATGTTGGAGTATAAATTAACTCTCTGGTCTAGAAGCAAAAACTCTCAAACCAAAATAGATTATCAAACACCCAATATAATAACTGCTTATTTAGGGACGACTTTATTTGTATTTTTATGTGTAGCATCTAGTCTTTCTACATTTAATATTGTTGAATGGTTATCTATTGTTATGGGTGCAATAGTAGTATTTCCCACTGCTTTATTAATTTGGGTACAATTAGGCTCAATGTTTAAGTTAATGGTTGAAGAAGGAATAGAAGCTATTGATATTGAAAAAGAATATATGTCGGGAGAAAAAAAAGTTAAAGCAGGAGAAACAACTAATCAATAATTATATTATATTCGGATAATTAGTTATCTAATTCCTTCTTTGTAGTTGCGCTAAAGCGCTCCTATGTTGATTGACATATCTAAAATGGTGCGTTACGACAGATTGAATTATGCCTTTCACAGTCTACATTTTAGCCGTCTAATGCACCCTACTGGACTTCTCCCACTCCCCACACTCCCCACACTTCCCCTCTTACTCCTGACTTATGACTCCTGATTCTAGATAAATTAACTTGCCAAAAACAGGTCTTGGTGGTAAATTCTTGAGCTAAGGCTTTAATTAAAATTCTGCCCTTTAGGGTGAAGTTTGATCAAAGAGCTAAAAAACTAAGCAATGTCCAGCTAAACCTGCTTATCTAATCTAAACTCTGCCCTTAAGGACGAGGTTTAATAGTTTAACAGATTTCTGGCCAGGACACAATTTGGTGTTGTGAGGTAGTCATGGGTCTTTTAAGACATACTATTTTGACAAGTGGTTGCTTGTCAATGTTAATCACATTCGGAGCAATGTATCCCGCGATCGCTGCTCCTGAGAATGAGAAGGTTGCCCAACGGCAAAGAACTCGTGCTGGGGGAGCAAATCAAATCGAGGTTGTAGGCTATGTTAAGGGTATTATCGGTAATGTAGTTACAATTCTCATAGATGAAGAAGAAGAATTAGGCATTCCTGGAATTGCACCTAATGATGGTGAACCAACTTATGTAACAATTCCTGAAGAGGAACGTGGTCAACTACGAACTCTATATTTTTCCCCCAAGCATAACATAGAAATAGCAGGTTTAGTACCTGGAATGCGGGTCTATGCTGTTGTGGGTAAAGTGGACGACGAGCCCGAAAAGCCTTGTGGTTGTATTGACTTCTTTAAAGTTATCCCAGATTATAATTATGAACGGGTAGAAGTTCGATTGCCACAATATAACTTCCAGGGTCCTCCATCTTTAGAGTTCCCACCGCTTCAACCACCACCTCCTATTACACGACCTCCTGCACCACCACCTGTAAGAGGGCTGTGGTAATTGTCAGGAAAAATTCTATAATTAGTTGTATGATGCCACTAATTAGAAATAGTGGCATTATTTTTTGTATATTTTCTTTGACTTAAATCCATCAATCGGAGAATTTTTTTATACCTATAGCAATCCCCTGTATATTTGTGTATAAAAATCTTACCGCTTTTAGGCAACAGCGGTGCGACCCCGCGTCGGCGACAGACGCAAGGGAACGCGCACCAAGAGAGGGAACACTTAACTGGGAACAGGTGAGAGTTTCGGTTTTTTTATCTACTTTTTGATTACCCGCAACCTATGCGCGGATTGCTATATAGGACTTTCGCAGTAAAACGTATTTTCGTCATTGCGACCCACACGGAAACAATGTAAAATCCTAGTGTTTCCTACCTCATCCGTAAGTCCTGAGCTAATTTTAATATTTTAGTGATAGAACTGAGTTCCGAGACGCGCGTTTCATGTCGCGCAGCGAAAGCAAAACAAAAAACTTTCTCCTCTTTATACCTTCTTTCTTTTTCCTGTATTTACTCCTGACTCCTGAGTCAGGAGTCAAAACTCCTGACTCATTATTTATAACTATTCAACCGGACATGATTTTACTTGTCCAAAGAATATTTATCTTAACTTATGGCCAGTAATCAAAAACTCTACCTTGTTAATCTGAAGCTAGTATAGCTCAATTATTGGACTGACATAGCTAATTCAATTGAAGCACTAGGTTATGATAGGGGGAGATGATAGGATGGGGCAGTAGGGTGATAGGGTGACAAGACAATGGGGCAATAGGGTGATGGGATGATGGGACAATGGGGCAATGGCACGATACAGGGGTTCATTTCATCAAATAAATGTTGTAGCCTGATTAATTGAACGCTGAACCTCCCTACTAAATGTTGATATTATTAATTTCCAGGAGAACCTACCCCTACTATTGCAATATTTTAGATGTGTGGGTCTACTACAATAAAAAAATATATATTCAAATAAAAAATCAGGTGCGAAAAGTATGCAGATTTCCAAACAAAAAAGCACAGATAAACATCATAAATATGAGACAAAAGCTTTGCCAGAGGAGACTACTGTAACTAAAAACTATCAAAACAGCGAGCAGATAAAGATAGAACAACTCTGGCAAGCTTTAGTATCTCAACTATCTAAACACCAAAATATCGATCAACTAAAAATTTGGAGACAAATAACAGAGAGATTAGAAAATTTCCCACTGCACAGTAGAATATTAACAGCAATTATAGAACCAGGTAGCTTGAAGTTCAAGTATGCTAGTCATCTATTTTGCAGACTAATGGGTATAGATTTTATCAATGAAGTAGAACCACAGCAAAACATTAAACTCAACGAGTTATTTAGTGATTGGGATAACCTAGAAAAACTTTATCGCCTACAAATTTTGCACTGGGTACTCAAACAATTTTATCAAATAGACACAACACATCTACAATTTCAAAATTACTCAGTTATATCAACAGTTAATTCCCCAAAAAACTCAGAAGTCTGCCATATAGAATTCTGGTTTTGTTCTGAAGAGCTAAAAGTTACGAGAGTTGACCAAACAATAGACGAGTTGATAGATTTCAATCTCCAGTCAATGTCAAAGTCTGAACAAGCAGCTTGGTTGGTACAACCAGGAAACGTAGAAATGTTAGCCCAAAAGTTAAAATTGGAAAATTATCAAATAGAAGGCTGGCTTTTACTCGAAGGGTTGGATGTTACTGTTAAAGAACAAAAACGAAAACTCACCCAACTTTTGGTAGAACCAGAGTCATTAATGCAGCAAGAGAAATTTAAGCCAATTGATAAATTACTGCGATCGCTATTTCGAGCAGATGATATGATGTTGCTGCGAAATGAAGGAGAAAAACAATTCAAGTTATTTATTGGCAGTGAGTTTTTAACGAGAGCAAACTATCCCAAGCTATATTCTACACAAAGCCTACAAGATTCTCCGATCCTCAAAACTGCCCAAGAAAATCAAATTCAGAATATTCCCGAACTTGAATCAAATTGTCCAACTGAGTGCGAGCAAAATTTATTTCAACAAGGAGTCCGCTCCTTACTGCTAATTCCCCTAGTGATTAAACCTGCTTCTCCAACAGAGGAATCAGGTATGCCAGAAATTTTGGGAATAGTAGGATTAATTAGCAATCGTCCCAGCAACTTTAATCTCTCAGATTACAAAAATGCCCAAGACTTGATTCCGGCTTTGACCACTGCGGTTCGTCAAACAATTCAACAACGGTTTACCAATATTCGTAATATTCATCCTGCAGTCGAATGGCGATTTATGCAAGAAGCCGAACGACGTCGTTGGGGACTACCTCCAGAAACAATTGTTTTTGAGGATGTCTATCCCCTGTATGGTATCTGTGATATTCGTGGCTCTTCTACAGAACGTAACAGTGCAATTCAAAGTGATATTCTTGCTCAATTTCGCTTAGGTTTAGCCATTGTGGAAGCTGTTTGCCAAAAGCAAGATAGTGCTTTGTGCGAGCAACTACGACAAGATATGTTGGAATATATTAAGTCTCTAGAAGAAAGAGTTTCAGTGGATACTGAAATTACAACTTTAGAATATCTACGTTGCCGTTTAGAGGTATACTTTGACTATTTTGTGGAATGTGGAGATACTATTAAGGCTGCTGTTGAAGCTTATCGTGCAGCTTGTGATAACATCCATCATGGCGTATATCAAGCACGAGAACGCTATGACCAGATGTTGTACAAAATTAACTACCATCTCCAAAATACTTGGGAAAAGTGGCAAAAGCAGATGCAGCTAATTATCCCTCACCATTGTGATTTTGAGGCTACTGATGGCATAGACCACATGATGTATGTGGGTAAATCTATTAACTCTAAATTTAATCAATTTCATCTTAGCAGTTTACGTTACGATCAACTACGGGCAATTTGTGATTGTGCGCGAACTGCTTTGCGTTTGAAGGCTGAATCTGAGGAGCTTATATTGGGAGTTGTGCATCTGATATTAGTCCAGAATTATACGATTGATATTTATCACAATGAAAGTACGGAAAGATTATTTGATGTTAAAGGTACTCACGATATTCGTTATGAAATTGTCAAGAAGCGTATTGACAAGGGCGTGGACAAGGAGACAAAAGAGCGCATTACTCAACCTGGAATGTTGACTGTTGTTTATTCTACAGATGAAGAGTGGGAGGAATATGAACAGTATTTTCGTTATTTGGTTCGTGAAGGTTGGGTAGAGGATAAATTTGAGAGTGGTTTGGTTGAGCCTTTACAGGGAGTAAGTGGTTTACGGTTTGTTCGGGCGAAGGTACTGTTGCCAGAAGAAATTGAATCTAATCACAAATAGGTAAAAAATCTAAAGTTATTACTAATTGTCCAAACAATACAATCACAGTTTTTTATCTGTAGTTAAACTAATTAATTAATAATCTGAAATTTTCTCGTTGAGGAGGATAAATTATAGTGAATGCTGCAGAACAGGCCAAAAACTTTGAAGTCGCTAGTAAGATTGCTACGATTGTTAATTTGTTTAAGTCCCAGTTTCCAGATGTGAGGGTGGATCTTAAGCCCTGGATGAATGATCCAGATACTTTAGATTTGGTTGACCCAGATTCTATAGATATTGGTTTTCATTTGCCTGGTAGAAGTCGGTCTCTAGAAAGTCGTTGTTTATTGGTGCAAATTCGCTTTTATCAAGACCCTATTGAGGCTTATCGTCGTGTAATAGGGGTTGAAGTTGCTGGTTATGACCATCGTGGGGAGCAATGGAAGTTATCAACGGTGGGTGGATGGCGTTTTGTCGGCAATACTCAACCCACAACTGAATCTGCTGCTAAAGTGAAACATTTTTGTCGGCAGATTTTTGAGTTATTTAATAATAATGATGTGGCTGCTTGAAGAAGTCAGAAGTCAGAACTCAGAAGTCAGAAGTTAAATTTATACTTGGGGTGTCCCGATCGTAATTTTTAGCTGGGGACTTCTGCCGAAATTTTTGTTAATTGGCATTTAAGGAAAGCTTTTAAGTTTTTCATTTTAGAAAGATTTAAAGATAATTTGAAAATCAAATAAAGCTCTACTAATTAGTGATAATAAACTCTTTGTTTGTAGTTGGGCTTTAGCCCTCCAAATATTTATACTGGGGCTAAAGCACAACTACGAGTCTAATTATAAGTGTTTTACCAAACATAATATTAAATAGATAGCTCTAATTAGGGTTTGCTTATGGAAAGTATGAGTGGTAGGGGTAGGAGACACGAGACTGGAGACACGAGACTGGAGAAATGGAGATTATAGAGGAGGTAGTCGTAAAAATTGTCCCTTGATTTTTCTGCCATAATCATCCCAAAATACTAGCATGCATGAGCTTTTTGGACCGAAACAGGCGCACTTTTTTCGACCAAAAAAGGCTCAAAGCAATATCTGTCAGTGCTTTGATATTTAATCAGCAAGCCCTAATTAAACATTCAGGACTTAAACAGAACCACTATATAAGCGTAGGGGTGTTTTCCTGCGGAATGCTACGCAACATGAAACGCCCTACATATTGTGTATAATCTGATATAGCGCTCCGCGCTAGGGAATAGGGAATAGGGAATAGGGAATAGGGAATAGTAAACTGTCAAAGGATTTCAGGATTTAGAGATGTCCTAACCTTTGCTTCGACTGCTATATGTGTGCGTAATATAGAATCCTCCTGAAAAGTTGTCATTGCGACGATAGGAAGCAATCTCGCGCAACCTCTGAGATTGCTTCCTTCCACTCCGTTCCAGTCGCTGCGGACTTGGCTACAGTAATTATCCGGATTTGAGATACAGCAAATTTCGGAGAAATGATGTACAGAGTCAATGATGAAAATATTGTAGTGCGGGCATCTTGCCCGCGATGGGTCTACCTCATAATAACGGAAAGCGCTGTAAGTCCTGACTATCCTATCGAATCAAGAAATCATCACCACTAATAGCCGGTTGGCCAGCTAACACTGCAAACTCGCCGCCTTCGCCAAAACCGGGTTCGCTACCATTCTGATTGTAGAACAATTTGCCGTTATCACTGTTATAAACAATTGACGCTTCGGAAGTAGCAGCATTATTAGTAACGGTAGCAAACTCAGTTTCTATACTGAAACCTGTTCCCGACTCGCTCTCAAGAATGGTAAATGTATCTTTATCCAACACAATCATATCGTGACCAGGATTAAAATCAGTAATCAGATCGCTACCTAGTGCCTCAGTATCAAACTCCTCGTTGGTGGCAAAGACAAATCGGTCTTTACTCGCCCCACCAATCAAAATGTCGTTACCTGCACCACCGTTGAGGTTATCCCGACCTTGACCACCTCTTAATTCATCGTCCCCAGGACCACCAAAGAGACGATCGTTGCCAGGACGACCTTCCAAAATGTCATCATCATCCTTACCATAGAGATAATCGTGACCAGGGCCACCAGCTATCACATCTTCTCCATCATTTCCACTGATGGTGTCTTCCCCTTGACCGCCGGAAATTGAATCTGAACGTATGGAACCAGTCACTCGGTCATTACCATCTCCAGCTTGGAAACCGTCAGGGTTGTCTTCTAGGGTACTTGGTTGGATTTCGTAAACGTCATCCCCACTACCTAATTCTTCTTGTTCTGCTGGAGATACTTCCTCTCCTAATGGTGGAGCATACTGCAAGCCAAAGTTGCTTGCTAGTTCATTTTCCTCCCGACGCAGAACGTCTGAGTCAAAGTTGCGTTCGTAGATTTCGCTGTAGTTACCAACTGCTTTGATAATATTGACAACGAAATCGTTTTTCAGTCCCAGGACTTTACCAATATTTCCTTCGATACCGAGAAACTCGCGAATAGCTGAGTCGGAATCATTATCAGGATTATTGTCTATATTTTTGTCGATTAAATCATCAATGTTTTCGGAGGTAATGCCATATTCTTCTGCCTGAACTAAAGCATTAGTTACCCAGCGAACTACATCTGACCATTCTGACTGATTTTCGTCTGTTATCAGACCTAAAGGTTCTTTGGAGAGAACATCGTTAAGAATGCGATGCTGGTCAGGATTAGATAAAGTCTCTAGTCGCCCACTGAGAATGGTGAGGTCAGTGGTGACGGCATCTACTTCCCCTGCTTCATAAGCTGCAAACATTTCATCGTTGGTGGCAAATTCAACTGGGATAATATCTCCACCTAATTCTGTGAAAGTGTCTTCGAGGTTTTGTAAGGCAGTAGCTCCTTGGAGAACCCCGACGCGACGACCGTTGAGAGCTGGTAAAACGCTAATACCGCTATCGGAACGAACTAATACTCCCTGTCCGGTATAGATATAGCTAGGACTGAAGTCAATACCTAAAGTGGCATCTCGCAGGAGATTATGGGTGATGCCCATTGCTGAGACATCTACTACACCATTAGCGGTATTGCCGAAAGCAGATGGTAATGACTGCTCTGTAATTTCCAGTTTGCTTGGGTCTTCAAATAGGGCAGCAGCGATCGCTTTTCCTAGGTCAACATCGAATCCTTCATATTCTCCATTTTCTGTCTGTACAGCAAAACCAGGGTTATTGCCAGGAAGTCCTAGTTTTAAGACTCCACGGTTTTTGATTCGTTTGAGTAGGTTGCGGTTGTCGTTATTGTTTAAGGATATGTCTATCTCGTCACCAGAGAATGGAGGAGAATAGAGCAGACCGCCATCGCTCCAGAGTAAGTTCTGGTTTCGTTGTTGCTCTGGGTAATGACGCTCGTAAATTTCGCTGTAGTTACCTACTTCTTTAATAACGTTAACTGCGAAGCTCTCAGGAAGTCCTAGAGAGGCTCCTAATTCTCCTTCTATACCCAGGAAACGACGAATTTCGGGAGCGGAGTCATTATTCTCGTTGTCGTCGGTATTGAAGGCGATTATTTTGTCGATATTTTCTGAGCTAATGCCAAATTCTTCTGCTTGAATGGGGACGTAATTTACCCACCGGACTACATCGGCCCATTGAGAGTCGTTTTCTGGTAATGCTAGGGCGATGGGGTTTGTTGTTCCGTCTTGTTCCTCGTAATAGTAGACTGGACTGAAGTCAATTTTCTGACTGGCATCCCGTCCCAAGGTTTGGGTAATGCCGGATGCTAGGTCTGCTTGACCATTTGCTACCCTTTCTAAGGATGTTGACAATTCATTGGATACTGTATTAACTTTGCTGGTATCTCCAAATAGGGCAGCAGCTATGGTACGAGCAAATTCTAGGTCAAATTCATTAGCATCGGCGGAAGTGGCAACTTTGAGATTGCCTCGTTTGATAATTTCGTCTAAAATAGTAGTTTGGGAATTTTCTACTGAGTTGGCTTGGGCGACACCGAGTTCCATATCTACAGAAACTTCTGTTCCTGTTGCTGCTGTTTGTTGTTCTGGTTCGCTAACAATTTCAATAATGTCGGCTAAGTTGCCAAAGTGGTTATAGGTTTGGCCGTTGTTTTGCAGTAGTGCCAGTTCTTGTTGTTTGTAGTAAAGGGTTCCAGCGAGGATACTGAAGTCTTCCAGGGAGTCGGTGTTAAACCCAGAAGCAGAGACTTGAATTTTATCGCCTTGAGTGGGGTCAAAATCTACAATGAGGTCGCCTCCTTCGTTGGGTGCTTGGAAGTAGAACACATCTGCACCTTCTCCACCGTTGAGCAAGTCTACTCCTTTGCCACCGATGAGAATATCTTCTCCTGCTTCTCCTAATAACCAGTCATTATCGTTGTTTCCTTCTAAGACATCGTTGCCAGTACCGCCTCGGATAACGTCGTTGCCACTGTTGCCTTCTAGTTGGTCGTCTCCTGCATCTCCTTGGAGTTGGTCGTTACCTTGACCGCCTTTGATGGTGTCGTTTTCTGAACCACCAGCAATAATGTCGTCTCCGGCGTTGCCTTCTAAGACATCAGCGCCAAAGTTACCTTCGATATCGTCGTTACCTTGACGACCTTTAATAGTGTCACTACCTGCACCACCAGAGAGAATATCGTTTTCTTCTGCTCCATTAATGTTATCGTCTTCGGGGGTTCCGGTTTCTTCTATTCCTGTTGTGGCATTGCTGCTTTCCCCTTCGTCGTTATCGTTAATTTGGAGAACTGCTGTTTTCTCTATGGGGTCTAGTGCATAACCTTCTCCTACATATTTGAGGTTAATGGTGATGCTTTCTGGGGTTTCGGAAATGTTATCGTCTAATATTTCGAGGTCGATAACAGCTTCGGTTGCCCCTGGTTCAACATCTATCTCTCCAAATAAACCTTCGCTATTTTTGTAGTCTTGTCCTAGAGTTGCTGTACCGGAGATGGTATAGAGAATTTTTAGTCCTTGGGGTGGAGCTGCTTCGCCCAGGGTAATAATAAATTGACCCTTGCTGTCTTCTCCTTCTGTAACTGTTATGGTGGAGTTTTTTTCTCCTTCGACCAATTTTTCCTCATCGCTGTTTTCTCCTTCGAGCAAAGCTTCTAGGTCTAGCTCACCATTTTCTTCTTCGAGAAACGCTTCCAGGTCTAGGTCGCTGTTTTCTCCTGCGAGCAACGCTTCCAGGTCTAGCTCACTGTTTTCTTCTTCTACAGTTCCATCCCCAACACTGACTTTGACTGTGCGGTCTTCGTTGAGGGCGAAATCTACTAGGAAGGTGTCTCCTTTAAGTATTTCCTGGAGTTGGGTTTGAGACTCTTCGGGGGTAATTTCTCCTTTGACGAGTTGTTCTGTGAGGTTGGGTAGGGTGCTGTAGACTGCACGTTTAATTGGGTTGATACTCGGTAGTACGTCATTAACAGAACTAGATAATGTTTGTTCTACTAATTCATCAATGAGGTTGTTGCTTTGAGCGACTAATTCACTGAGTTCAATGATGGTTTCATTATTAACTTCTAGGTTCAGTTGCTCGGTTAATTGGTTGTAGAATTTCCGCAGGTCGTTGTTTTTGCTGAAGTCGAAACTTTCTACTGTTTCTAATACTTCTCCCAGAGCCTTAATTACCTGTATTTGACCGTCTGACTCTTCATATCCTGCTGCTTCTAGGAAGGTTGTGCCGTTGAGTAGTAGGTTCATTATTTTGATGTGACCAGAGGCAATGTCTATTCCGGTATCGTCTCCTGCTCCAATGGCACTGTAAGCATCGAAGTTGTCTAATGGTTGGGATAGAGACTCTAAGGAAAATCCGGTGATTTTGTTGAGTAGGGTTTCTACTTCTGCCTCTGCTATTCCCTGAGCGGATAATACTGCTTTCAGGGTGGTGAGTGGGGTGGTGCTGGTGTCTTCTCCTGTTGCACTTATTTGAGAAATCAAAGGAAGGGTTCCCGGTAGTCCGGTGCTGGTGTCTGTACCACCGATGACTACTATTTGCCCTTCTTGAGCGTCAACTTTTCCGTCTCCATTGCGGTCTAACTCTTCCAGCTCGTAGGGTAAACTATATTCTCCGCTGTTATCGGTGGTGGTTTGAGTTTCTCCCTCGTCTAGTTGGAAGTTGCCGTTGGTATCAATGAAGGCTGTGGCATTGGCTAAGGGGCCGTTAGCAGCACTTCCGTCTTGTTGTTGTTCGTAGGAAATAAATTCTACTCCAGTGACAATGTTTTTGCTGTTGTCACGCTTGTCTATAATTTCCTTGCCCGTTGAGGTGTCTGTAATGGTATAGTTGTCTTTGGTTCCAGATAAGATCAGGAGATCGCTACCCTCTCCACCATCAATGGTATCGTTACCCTTGCCTGGCTTGAGGATATCGTCACCATTACCACCATCAAGGAAATCATCACCAGCACCACCATCAAGCAAGTCGCTACCATTATCGAACACGCTACCATCAAATCCTAGGAGGGTATCGTTGCCAGCACCACCATCAAGCAAGTCGTTGCCACTATATCCTCTGAGGAGATCATCACCATCTCCACCATTGAGCCTATTTTGGTTATTAGTATTGCCAGCCCAGAGAGTGTCATTCCCAGCACCACCATCAAGATAATCGTTGCCAGAGCCACCATCAAGATAATCGTTGCCAGAGCCACCATCAAGATAATCGTTGCCAGAGCCACCATCAAGATAATCGTTTCCATCTCCACCCATCAAGATATCATCACCTCCGTGACCTCCAATATTATCATTTCCCCAACCGCCAGAGATAGTATCATTTCCCGAATTGCCATAGAGATTATCGTTGCCAGATCCTCCATAGAGATTATCGTTGCCAGATCCTCCATAGAGATTATCGTTGCCAGATCCGCCATAGAGATTATCGTTGCCATTTTGGCCCTGGAGATAATCGTTACCATATCCGCCATCAAGTGTGTCGTTACCGTTACCACCATGGACATCGTCGTTTTGATTGCCCCCATGAAGATAGTCATTGCCATCTTCACCACGAAGTGCATCGTTTTCATCATCACCATAGAGATAATCGTTACCATATCCGCCATAGAGCCAATCATAGCCCCACCCCCCATCAAGAGAGTCATTGCCATACCCGCCATAAAGAATATCATTTCCGCTGGTAGATCGTTCATCACCACCGATTAGATAATCGTTGCCAGAACCACCATAGAGTATGTCTTTACCAGAACCTCCATCAAGTTTGTCATCACCAGATTCACCATACAGTAAATCATTATCTTGTTGAGCGTAGAATATGTCACGGCCACTGCCACCTTTTAGGGTGTCTTTCCCATACCAGCCGTGTAGTTCATCATTTCCATCATTACCTTCTATATAGTCATCGCCACTATCACCAAAGAGTAAATCTGTATCCTGTTGACCGTATAGTGTGTCATTACCATCCCCACCATTGAGTCTATCTGTGCCATACCAGCCATGTAGTTCATCGTTTCCTGAGCCACCAATTAGGTGGTCATTTCCGCCTTCACCAAATATCCTATCGTTCCCACCATAACCATCAATTTTGTCATTCCGATCGTGCCTGCCGTTGAGAGTTTCAGAGCTATCCTTGTTGCGTCCTCCTATGCCAAAGAAATTGCTTATTCCATTGATGACACCACTACTAACACTACCAATACTGCTAATCACCGCATTAAAAGTATTTTCCGCAATACTGAAGCTTGAATCAAAGCTGGTGGATACAAAATTTGTAGCAGAGTTAATGGTTTGAATACCAAAATCGGCCACATCATTAAACGCCTCAACAAATTGAGCACCTCCGACTTCCTCTGCCACTTTGACGACTAAATCATCCATATTCTCTAAATCGATCAGAGCAACATCAAAACCGCCAAATGATGTATCAACCCTAACTGTGGCATTGCTTGGTGTGGCTGTAATTGTGATTTCAGTCTTCAAATTCCCTACAAATGGCATCAGAACAGACAAGCTACCTTTTACGGTGAGTTTATCATCTTTTAAGATGATGCTAGTACCTGCCAGTTCTCGATCCAAGAATTTAACTGCACCGACGATTTCAGCATTGTTTAAACCCTTAACATCAACCTTGGCATCCTCAACTTCTACAAGACCAAATAACAGATCCATGTCACCATCAATAGTCAGTTGATTTCCTGTACTCTTGATCGAGACTTCCCCAACTGGATCTGTCTGACCTAACATTTTTAGCGCTCCTGTTCCGCTGCTGTTTCCTGTTTGTGGATCGAATACCAGATTATCCACATCTATTTGGAGCAACGGACTTATAGGCAAATCAAACTCTTTTAACTTAAATTCTTCTGGCGTAAACTCAAAGTCAACTGCTGCCACTTCTTGATTAAAGACCTTAACGTTTGCTTGGCCACTGGCTGCTGGATTGTTAAAGTCAACCAACAAATCATTAACATTTAACTCAATTACACCCACATCTAAATTGAAGTAGTCAATATCAATACCGGATGTAGTAATTTCAAAATCTGTATCAGCAACTTTCTTACCGAAAAGCTCAAAACTACCGTCACCTTGAGCAATAACATTAACTCCGTCAATGTCTTTAGGCTTGGAGTAAACAGCAAGATCGTTAATATCTAACTTCATTAAAGGCAAATCGAAGTCAAAGTCCTTGATTTGTATGCCAGATGATGAAATTTCAAAATCAGCTTTGGCTACTTCATGTCCGAATATTTCTATGCGACCATCACCTCGCAAATATTGCTCAGTCGTGTTAACTTTCAGATCAATATTTAAATCTGTATCCGTGCCACCAGCTACCGGATTTTCAATCCCCTCAATGATTACATATCCTAGATTACCAACATCAAGTCGGGGGATTCTCAAAAATCCATCTAAACTGGGAACTGCAGAGAACGGATTGGCATTTAAGCTAAACATTCCTACTGCTCCCCATAGATTGACTCGAGCATTGATACCCAAACCTGGTAACAAAGTAGTTTGGGCAATTTTGGTTGCAGTAGGGACAATTTGAATCAGTGGATCGAGGGTTGTTTCTAAGACGTCTATTTCTTCTTTGAGTTTATTGATTTCTGTTTGCGTCAAATTATCATTCTCTAACTGTTCCTCACGTTTCTGAATTAAGGAGTAGGCATCAATTGCATCCTGTTTTAGCTCTGCGATTTCTTCTTGTATGGACTCAATCTCTTCTTGGGATGCGTTTTGTCCCTGCTTTTCAACAAGGAGGTCTTCTTGCCGTTTGATTAGCTTATCAACACCTTTGTTTGCATCAAGATTATCTGCTGAAACAACATTGGCAGCAAGAATTGTCTCATCAACAAAGTCTAAGGCATCCTCAAACCAGTCAAGGTTTTCTGCTGCTGCGGCCAACGCATAATCTACAAATGGACCGGGAACTAACATCTGGCTTATAACGTGACGCAATCTGACTGGTTCGAGCGCTGTTAGTGCAAATGTAAATTTCTGAGGGTTTTTAATCTCAACATTCTTTGCCAGTTTAAAGTTATAGTCTCCAAACTTCAAATCTCCTACATAGCCAATAGTAGAGAGAACCGGAGCAGGAGCACCGAATTGATAAGAACCTTCTACAGCAATAGCAATGTTTCGTAATTCTGAGGCCGGTAAACTAAAGGGATTTTCCCAACCACCGCCCGGAACCAACTTAGTTGTACCGTCTTCTTGTATTTCTTCTTTAAGAGTCTGAGCTTGAAGCGCTCCCTTAAGATTTAGGGTTTGAGTTGCGCCCACTTCTAAACTGCCACTTAAGCTCCCAAAAAGATCCATAGTGGGTTCATTATCTTTAGTTGGATCGTAGCCCTCTAAACGCAGATTTCCGCTAATACCAAGATTGAACTTTGATGTTGTTCCTAGTTTTACACCAACATTTGCAGTGGCTTTATGAAATCTGAGGTCAAAGGGTTTTAGAAACTCGGGTAACTCGGGTAAGAGACTAAAATCACCTTGAATTAGAGACTTCAAACCAATCCCCACCTCTTGAGTTGGTTTACCCAAGTTTTTTATGCCCATTCCCAAATGAAGGGCTGCGGTGTCTAGACCTGCATCCTTAAACATTTTGAAGAAGGACTTAGAGTCGTCCTCAATACTCTTAAAATCTAAAACACCAATGGCATTTAATCCCATAGGAAGATCAATGGGACCCAAGGTTTCATGACGATGGCCTTTTATGTCTTTGGTCGCTACCATAAATTCGGCACTCCCGATTGGAATGTCGATATAGTCGATAACTGAGTCAAGGACTGAGGGAGTGAGATCGCTGAGGTTAAAATTCTCTACCTTGGCGATCGCCAACATTTTTGGTAATTCTATACTTTTCGAGTCATCGGAAGAGCTTGTCCCTCCAGAGGTATTGGCAGTTCCTGAAGAGCTTGTCTCTCCAGAGGTATTGGCAGTTCCTGAAGAGCTTGTTCCTCCAGAGGTATCGGAAGAGCTTGTCTCTCCAGAGGTATTGGCAGTTCCTGAAGAGCTTGT
>NZ_JBNHEP010000297.1:28165-39518 GCF_050015995.1 Dapis brunnea BLCC-M229
AGTTCCTGAAGAGCTTGTCCCTCCAGAGGTATTGGCAGTTCCTGAAGAGCTTGTCTCTCCAGAGGTATTGGAAGTTCCTGAAGAGCTTGTCTCCCCGGAGGTATTGGAAGTTCCTGAAGAGCTTGTCTCCCCGGAGGTATTATAATGAGCTTTTATATCGCTCATAGCTCCATTGAACACACTGGCAAGATTAGGAATTTGCTGCTCTTCAGGTATATAGTAAATCAGTTCGAGGCTGAATGTCGTTGTATTTGCGTCAAAAGAGGATTTATCTATACTCTCTTCGTCTATACCAAATTGATACAATAAACCGTCTTTGATTCGTTCCAAATCTTCTTCGGTAATCTGTTTCCCAAAAGCAGATTCATCACGAATTAATTTGCCTGAGAGGGTAATCCCAATCTGTTTTAATTTTTTTTGATAGATTTCAATTGTAGGTTGATAGAAAATCGCCTGACTTCCAGGTAACTGCGCTACAGAATCGCCCAAACCTAATTCTATAGCATTATCCAATATAGGTTCTAAGTTGCCTAAGACTGGTATCTCTATGGAGGGGGTTAGTCCTGTCAGATCAAAGACAAAGGGCTTTGTATAAGAGATTGCAAGTTTGTGTTGACTTCCATTTGGCTTTTCCGTGAGTTTAAATTGAATATTGTTTGCTATTTCTTGTGCTACATCGGTAGCATTTTGAATATTGTTTGCTATTTCTTGTGCTGCATCGGTAGCATTCCCCATGACTGAGTTGACCTGATCTCCTAACAAACCTCTCACAAATTCAGGAATAGCTGGATATATCTGAGTCAAGACATCCTGCATTGTAACAGGATCAACAATGTAACTATCATCTAACACACCAGAATAAGTGGCTAGAATTTCTGAAGTAAAAGCGGGAATAAATTTTCCTTCACCCAAACTAATTTCTAACTCCCAGTCGCCACCCAAGGCAGCATTCCCCGTTAAGTTGGCTGAAGCAGCAATATTAGCTGTGGTCAAACCTCGTACTTTTGCCAAAAATTCTGTTCCTGTATTTCCGGCAGCAACTTGACAACCATAGATAAATAAATTGGGCGAGGGAACTTCAATAAACCACTGTTGTAAGTCTTCAGTATATTTATCTAAAGTTTCCAAACTAAGTTGAGTATTTCCTAAGTACAAACACCCAGGAGAACCGTGGGACAAAATATGTAGAGTTTCTATTCCTCGATAGTTCCGTAAAATCTGAGTTATTTGTTCGACACCATCGCGATCCGGGTTCAAAACCATCCCATAAATACCAGGTTTAATACCCTGAAGTAACTGTTGATAGTCATCAACACCGCCATCAATAATTACGAGTTCGCGGGCATTAGCTATTGATGCCTCAATAGAATTAGTAACTTCTGTTGGGGAGTATTGACAGAAGGACATAGAGTTCATAGAAGCTAGGGAGTTTGTTGCAGGAGCTTTGAGCAGAGAATTAGTTTGCATAGGTAGGTACTTGATTCCGGATTAAATTAGGATAATGATGGACTAAATATATATAGATGCAGATGCAGATGACTGAAAAATCCCTGATATTGATTAAATTCAGAGGTAAAATTGTGTTACTTTTTACAAAAGTAAACAATTCTAAATTTAATGTCAACCCTTTTAAATAAGCTTCATTAAATCTTCATAAAACAGAGTTATCCTATATAATCTCTCAGTTTTTGTACTGAAAGTATCAATACTTAAGCATTCATACGCAAACCATCAACTTTTCTGTATTTCTACTGAAAAGCCGATTTTTTAATATAAAATCAGGCTAATTAACCCACCATAAAAATTGTTTTGATTCGTAGCTGAAAACAAATTAATTGATGAGTGAAATCCGGTTATGCGATCGGTTTTATAATATTTGAGTGGACTGACACAGTTAATTTTGTACATTAAAATTGTGGCGGGGCGGGTTCACCAGATCGTTGGCAACACAATTAATTTAACGTGGAACCCTCCCCTACTAAGGTGTCTAGCATTAAAATGTGGGTAAATTTGAGAACTTAGAAGACCTCTCCCCCAACCCCTCTCCTACAAGGAGAGGGGAGAAACTCCCCCTTCCCTAGTAGGGAAGGGGGTTGGGGGGTTAGGTTTTTTACCGACAATTTTAGTCTAGACACGCTACAGGTTTCTGATGTTGTAAAATATAGAATATACAACTACTAATTATTAAGCGATCGCCATGTTAAAACGTCCTATATATCTCGACTGCAATGCCACTACTCCTCTGGATGAACGAGTATTAAAAACAATGCTGCCTTATTTCACGGAACATTTTGGCAACCCCGCGAGCGTGACTCATCAATATGGTTGGGAAGCTGAAGCAGCAGTGAAAAAAGCTAGAGAAATTTTGGCTGCAGCTATTAATGCTACTCCTGAAGAAATTATTTTTACCAGTGGCGCGACAGAAGCAAATAATTTAGCAATTAAAGGAATAGCTGAAGCTTACTTCAATAAAGGCAAACATATTATTACAGTCGCTACCGAACATAATGCTGTTCTCGACCCCTGTGCATATTTACAAAATTTGGGGTTTGAAGTTACTTATTTGCCCGTAGATACAGATGGAATTATCGATCTAAGTTCCCTAGAAACAGCTTTGCGTGAAGATACAATTCTCGTATCTGTCATGGCAGCAAATAATGAAATAGGAGTTTTACAACCCTTGGCAAAAATAGGAGAAATGTGCAAAGAAAATTCAATTATTTTCCATACTGATGCGGCACAAGCTATTGGTAAAATTCCCCTTGACGTACAGGCAATGAATATCGATCTAATGTCATTAACTGCCCATAAAATTTACGGACCAAAAGGTATTGGTGCTATCTATGTGCGTCGTCGCGATCCAAGAGTAAAACTAGCTTCTCAAATACATGGAGGGGGGCACGAACGAGGAATGCGGTCTGGAACTTTGTGTACGCCTCAAATAGTTGGTTTTGGTAAAGCGGTGGAAGTCGCGTTAGCAGAAATGGAGTCAGAGGCAAAACGGTTAACCAGTTTGCGAGAAAGGTTATGGGAGAAGTTGCAAACATTGGAAAATATTTTTATCAACGGACATCCTATGGAGCGTTTGGCTGGAAATTTGAATATTAGTGTGGAGGGTGTAGATGGGCAAGCTTTATTGTTAGGGTTGCAAAGTGTAATGGCGGTTTCTTCTGGTTCCGCTTGCACTTCCGCTAAAGTCGCGCCTTCCCATGTTTTGGAAGCTTTAGGGCGTCCCGAAAAATTAGCTTATGCTTCTGTTCGTTTTGGTATTGGGCGGTTTAATACTCCTGAAGAAATAGACATAGTAGCAGAACAAGCGATCGCTACTATTAAATCTTTACGTCAAGCAAGTAGAAGTCAAAAGTTAGAAGTTAAAAGTTAAAAGTAATTAAACTTTTCGTTTGTCAGTTTTAAATCAAGCACTTTGTAGTCAAAAGTCTAGTAGTGGACTGCTTCAGCTAAAATAGTGCATTGGGAAGTAGGGTAGGGACGTTGCATAAGGGCGTCCGTAGGGGAGTAGGGGAGAAAGATTGTTGTTGGGTTTCCTCCCTCAACCCAACAACAATCTATTGCAACATTTAAGATGAAACAGTCCAGTAGGGTACGTTTCGCTGCGCGACATGAAAAGTGGAACGTAACGCACCACTATACCCTAAAACTGACCCTAATTAATGGTGCGTTACGGCGCGACCTGATATTTTATAGATAAAACCTAGTTTTTCGTAAGCGCCTAACGCACCCTACTGGAGTGACTACGTTTTATGTTAAGAAAGATGTTTATAAAGCATAGGTAGGGAAGCGGGAGAATATTTCCCTCCTCTCCTTGCAGGAGAGGGGTCGGGGGAGAGGTCTTCCGAGCTGCTCAATTACCCACAAAATAAATCTAGATTTTCTAAACCCAGTATAACAAAGTATAGAAACCGCGTTTGTATTAGATTCCGCACTATACTCACATCTAGAGGTACTGATAACTGATAACTGATAACTGAAATGACTCCTCCTTTTATTACCAAACTACCTGTAACCTTTCTGCTGCTACTCTATGATACACTCGATCCGTTTGTTTTGCTATCCTACCCCAACAAAATTTATGCTCTAATTCCTGATAAGCATTATTCACCAAATCTTGGAAAAAGCTAGGGTCTTTCAACACTTCTAGAATACCCCATGCTAGGGAATTAGGATTACCAACTTTGGTAACAATACCTGTTCTACCATGTTCAACCACTTCTGGCAAACCACCTGTATCCGAAACCACGACTGGCACCCTTGCTGCAAAACTTTCTAAGGCAACAATACCAAACGGTTCATAAAGACTCGGAAATACTGCACAGTCAGCGATCGCTTGGAATTTATGTAAATTTTCCTCAGACATAAACCCTGTGAAACAGAACCTTTCCGAAATTCCCAAATTCCAGATTTCTTGTTTCCAATGGTCAGTTTTGCCACCACCAATCATCATAAATTTCACCCGAGCTCCCATTTCTTCAATTATTCTCGGTGCTGCATGAATCAGAACTGACAAACCTTTTTCTGGAGTCATTCTGCCTAAATAGTAGACAATTTTTTCTTCATCTTCTGCAAAATGCCGACGGAAATGTACAGCATTAAACTCATCTCGACTTGGTTTTTTTTCAGGACAAATTCCATTATAAATTACATCTATTTTGTCCCAGGGACTATCTAAGGTTCGTGTGACATCTCCTCGCATATAGTTAGAGCAAACAATAACTCTCCAAGCATTATAAACCAGCTCTTTTTCCTTTTCATGAATGTAGAGTTGAGTATGATTATGAATACCGTTATGGCGACCATTTTCCGTGGCATGAATAGTAGCTATTAGTGGTAGTTTAAAGATATGTTTGAGAGCGATCGCCGCATCTGCAACTAGCCAATCATGGGCATGGATTATATCAAAATTTTTATCTTCTGTAATTAGTTTTCCTCCATGACGACCCATAGCTTCATTCATATTTGCTATCCAATGAAAGAAGTTTTGGCTTGGTCCAACTGGAACTCTATGGACTTCTATTCCATCCACAATTTCATACATTGGTACTTCGCCAGACTTGACTGTAACTAAATGAACTTCATGTCCTAATTTCACCAATTCTGGGTATAATTCTGCAACATGACGTGCTATTCCTCCTATAATTCTTGGTGGAAACTCCCAACTTAGTACTAGAATCTTCATCACTACTAACTCCCAAATTTTGACTATTTTTACAATTCTTAATCTTTATTAATTTTACTCTAAAGATTTTGGCGAATTTTTAATAATTTCCCTGATAAATATTACAGATATCTTAACCTAACTATTCTTGAGTAGTCAGGTCAATCCCGGTTAATTAGCATACCAAAAAATCTTATTAATAATGCTATGTAGTTATTATTTTATTTTTATACTATTTTTTCCTTTTTGTCAAGGCCATCAAGTGATTGAACTACTGAGAGATTAGGATGTCACTTTCGTTAATAACTTTATTGCTTATGCTTAAGATATCATTGATTTGCATTAATCTAGAATTTCAAACAATCAAAAAAAATAAGTGTCACCATACAAATATGAGGAATTATAAAAAAATATTAAGTAACCTATAGATGTTTATAGGATTAAAGTTGAACACTACTTGCTGGAGAGTAAATTCCTGAATTAATATGAGTAAAGGAAGTACTTCTTGGCTATTTGATTCAACCAAATAACACTAAAAAAAATTAACTCTTTTTCTAGGATTAAAATGTTTATTAGTAAAATTGCCGGATATATTTAAAACTTCACTGTATAGGTTATTTTTTGTCTAAAATACAACTTCTTTACTAAAAACTGTTGTCTGGGAAATTATACCAATTTCATAAAATATTGCAGAGCGTGACGGAGCAGTTCATCAATGGATAATGGATAATTGATAATTACAAGAAGGTTAAAACCGTTACGGAATTGAATATAAGGAATATTGTCTTTGTTTTCCCCTATCCAAGGGGAGGCTTCAAGGCGCGAATTATTTAATTATTAATTATTAATTATTAATTTTTCGGTTACAGGGAATATATAATATCAAATCCGGTAGCATTGGTGTAATTAGAGCGGGAGTTAGGAGGACTGAGTCAGGAGTCAGGAGGGAAGAGAATTTATACCGTTTCATTAAAGTCAGAAGGCGCGAAGTCAGAAGTCAGAAGTGATATTTTTGCGACTTAAAACCCTGATTTTTCAGTGATTTCAGCTTATTATTTCACTTCATAAGTTACCAACTATTTGTGACATTTTTTAAGTGAATTGGTATTAGATAAGTCCTGAGGAGGCGCGGAGGGAAGAGAATTTAGAAAGAGTTGGCAATGACGCTCAGATGGAACATTTTTTTAGACGGAATTAACCGGATTTGATATAACAGATAATAGTGAAATCAAAGTATATGAAAAAAGAGAAAAAAAAGTTTTAATTTGACAATATATGCGAAATTTTAAGTGTTTAAATGTAGGCATAAATAACTGATTAAGATGTAAATACCTTTTTTGAATTTAGTATTAGATGTCTAATTACCTCGATCGCTCTCGTAAGGTACACAAGTTTTGGATTTTAGGAAATAGAGAGTAGGAAATAGAAAAAAATACTGTACTGATTTTAATGAGTACAGCCAGATTCGGAACTATTACCTATTTAATTTATTGTTAATAGCGTGTAAAATCAGCCAAAGCCACCAGAAAAACTAAAATCAAGTCCTCATAAAAAAACTGTAGCTATATTTTTTTTTGATGAATTTTGATAAAATATTTTGAGTGTTAATTAAGCCAGAATCATATTTTGGCAGTGTTTGAAGAATTATGGTATTACCAATAATTAATTTCTATATTCCCAAATGTTATTTTCCTGCAGTAACTCCCACTAATGTTGAGGACGAATGGATGGGATTTAGTTTAGGAATTTATGCCTGGACTTTTCAAACTTATTTACGTTTACAAGCTGATGGTTTTCCTTGTAAATTAGTTAGTGAACTACCATCTGAAGGAATAATTATTTTTCATCATCAAGCCCTAGAAGCTCATAAAATACCGATTAAACCAGGAAAAAATCAACTATTTATTTTCCTAAAAGCTGAATCAAAGTTTTATGGTTATGCTCAACTTCATATAGTACAAAATCCCACAGAAGTGCAGAAATTTAAAGACAGTTATTATCTGCCCCATTGGCCACAACCTGGATTAATTCCCCGTGACCCTTTACGAGGCGATCGCTTTGAAAATATTGCTTTTTTTGGTTATCAAGAAAATCTAGTTCCTGAACTGTTTCAAGCAAATTGGGAAAAACAATTAAATGAGTTAGGTTTACGCTGGTATCCTGTGGTTCATAGTTATCATTGGTTGGATTATTTACAGATAAAAAATCGCTGGAATAACTATCAAGAAATTGATGCAGTTGTAGCAGTCAGAAGTTTTAAAAATATACCAGATTATCACAATCAACCAGCAACTCAACTTTTTAATGCGTGGTTAGCTGGAGTGCCAGCTCTATTAGGTTGTGAGTCAGCTTACCAAACTGAGGGGCAGAGAAATCTTGATTATTTAGAGGTGAATACTTTAGAAGATTTATTATCAGCTATTAAGCGGTTAAAAGCAGATATTAATCTTAGACAAAAATTAGTGATCAATGGTTATAAAAGCAGTTTAAGTATTCACCCCAAAATTATTACTCGTAAATGGCGTGATTTTTTGATGCAAGTTGCTTTACCTACTTTTGGGAAGTGGTGCAATACTCCTCGATTTTTACAAAAAACAATTTTAAAGAAAAGGTATATTACCTTAATGTTTAAATAAAATGAAATAGAGATAATTTTAAACAATACAAAAAAGATATTTAGGGGTCGATTTGGTTAATTCAGTTATCAGTTATAGCACTACGCAAATAGGGCGCGGACATTTCTAAATCCTGAAACCCTTTTGATAGTCAACTGTTCCCAGTTAAGTGTTCCCTATTCCCGATTCAAGTAGCGCTATAACAGTTATCAGTTAGCCTCCTGGGTCGTAACTTCGTTTTTCATGTTGTGTAGCGTTTTTCATGTCGGCGACAGGCGAAACGAAGTTGTACGGTAGCAAAACAGTATCTCCTGGAATAGGGAGGCTTAAAATACTGAATTTTCATTTTTTTATTCCCTTGAAAGGCGAGGATTGAGACCTTATTTTTTTGTTAAAATTATTAAATATCAAAATTGAGAAGTAATATTATGTCCGGTTGAATAGTTATAAATAAGTATTCAGCTATTAGAAATCAGCTCTCAGTTTTTTTATGAATTAAATAAGGATTTGTTTAATAACAGTTGTATTAACTGAATAGCCACTTATTTATGCTATAAATTATCTGAAATAAGTAGGTAGGCACGAATAAACATCACTATGTAACGAAATGTTAAAGCAGTTGAAACCCTTGAGATTGCTTCCTTCCGCTCCGCTTCAGTCGCTGCGGACGTACTTGTAAATTTTTTCACCTAACCTACTTATATCAATAATAATTTCTTCTTTTAAGAGAGGACTTAGAAATTATAATCTAGCTGATAAGGCAATTATGACCCAGGAGGCAAGCTAAAAGCTGACGGCTGTTCGCTCCGCATTCCGCAGGAAATGCTTATGTTATAAATAAGGTATAATACCAAACTTCAATTATAGGGAACAGGGAACAGGGAACAGGGAACAGGGAGAATTCATTAATGGATAATGGATAATGGATAATGGATAATTGATAATTGATAATTACCTCGGGTTTTAACCGTACGGGAATTGAATTATCGGAAATATTATTTCTTTTTTTCTCCTTGCTCATGAGAGACTTCAAGGCGTGAATTATTTAATTATTAATTATTAACAATTAATAATTCGGTAATTGATAATTTCTGGATAAGAATTGATTTGATTTTTGATTTTTACCAGATGTCTAATATAAATTTATAGCTATTTAATCAATAGGTAGCAGGCAAGATGTCTATTCTACAAAGTCTTAAATATTTGTACCTCATAATACCTGGAATCTGCTGTATTAATACCAAATCTCAAAATTATTACTAAATATTCTTGAGAGTAGGGATTAGGGAGTGGGGTTCTCAGGAATTAAGATATCTTCCCTCTTGGGGAATTGGTATAATAACTGGCAAATCCCCGATCGCTATTTGGATCTATTCAGAACTTTTTACCCACTCCACAATTCCATCAGCTAATGCTTTTGCTAACTTCTTTTGTTCTTGAGAATTCATAATCCATTCAAATTCATAAGGATTAATCATAAACCCTAATTCCAACAACACAGAAGGAGCGATCGCCGGACGAGTTAAGGCTAAATTATTCCAAAATACTCCATAGGAAGGTCGGTCTAATTTTTCCACTAAATAATTATGTAAAAATACTGCCAAACTATGAGCTTGAGAATGATACCAAAAAGTACCTATTCCCTGAGTTTTTAGAGCATCTCCATAATCAGGTAAAGCATTATAATGAACCGAAAGTGCTAAATCTGGAACTTGTTGATTAATCATTTCCACACGGTCTTTAGGATATAAATCTTCCTCTGCTTTCCGTGTCATATAAACTGAAGCTCCCCGATTAATTAACTCATCCTGTAATAGCTTTGAGACAATTAATGTCACATTTTTTTCAGGATAACCATTCGGACCTCTTGCTCCTAAATCATTCTCACTCCCATGTCCGGCATCAATTAAAATTTTCATTCCAGTTAAAGGTTTATATGCAGAACTAATTCCACTTTTGACTGCCGGAGGATGTCGTAAAGTTAATAATAAAGTTGTACCAACATATTGTAATTTATAACCCCATTGTTGGTCTGTTTTTAAATAAAATTTATATCTAACTGCCTGTTCATTTTGCACTGTTGAAGTTAGAATTGGTTGCCAGTCTAATCGCTCAATTAAGGGGTCATCATCTAGGCGAATAGTATCAGTTTGAGCAGTAGTATTATGCAGAGTTAAAGTTAAATAGCGATCGCCCTGTTCGACTGTTATTGGCACCGGTACTTGCAAAGGAAACCTGATTTCTGTTGTACCTTGAAGCTGACGAGCAATAGCACTCCGAATTACCGAACGCGGTGGTGCTGCATCTGTAAATATCTTAGTTTCATTTGCTTTTATCCACCCCCCATAATCAAGACGTAAATAGTCTCCTTCTTTCCCTGTAATCAAAGCTTTAGTACCTTTTGGTAAGGGTGTCAAGCGTGAATAAGTGGTACTAGGTCCAGTTCTCGCAACTCCCTCTTCTACTGTCACCTCTGCCACCTCAAATGTAGTCGGAGAAAGAATAGTCACTTTTCCCGGTGCTTTTTGAGTTACCGTTTTACCCCTGACACTTAATTTAAACTCAGGTTGACCTAAATCTCCTGGTTTCTCTGCTTTCGCACAACCTTGATAATATTCTCCCGCAGAAGGAACAGGTTGATTATCTCCCGTTAATACTGCTAAATTTCCTGGTAAATTTACTACTTGAGACTGAGAAAGTAAGGGAATAGTTTGAGCAGCTAATAAAACAGAAATATTAGCATTTGGAGGAGCGATCGCCTGAAAACAAATTAATTCTCCAGGCATTCTCGCAATATCTTTTGCTGGAGTTAAAGAATCTTGACCAAAAGCTATTCCTACTGGTAAAGGTGGTTGATTTGAATTGCGTGTTATTTTTAAAATAATCTCTTCATTTTGATGTCGTACAGTAAATATATTTTCCCCTATTTGTAATGGAAAACTAGGAGCAAAATGACCAGAACGACTACGCTCATTAATTGGTTTTCCATTAACAGTAACTTCCTCTTCTGGAGAAGCTGTACCAATTAAGAAAATTCGGTCGGAAGTAGTTTTATGAGTTGGTGACGGATGGGCAATAAATAGAGATTTTTGTGTTGAATCTTCGGAGGACTGAAGTTTATTATTATCTTCATTATTTTGTGACATTGCATCGTGTGACATTGCATCAGGGGAAATGGTAGTTATTACTCCTAAAAAGATCATTAATCCTAAATTTGATAAGCCAATAACTTTGCTAAATATTTTAGGATTAATTGTTTGTTTTGTCGCCATTAGCAGTAGATTGAAATTTACCATATTACTTCTTTTTTTTAGTTGAAATTGCTTGATTTTACTAAATTTTTCTGGTTAGAAATTTTAGTTGTATTCAAAATATTTTTGTTCCTAAGCTTTTGAGAAAAAAGTCTTAGTTATAAAAATATCTATTTCACTTTCACCTGTTTAATTAAATTTTCCACTCACTTATCCTCCTGAATCCTTACAAGTTTTCTGTAATTTATCTACTCTATATTTTTACCGAATTATTAATTGTTAATAATTAATAATTAAATAATTCTGGTTTAAAG
>NZ_JBNHEP010000298.1:0-15553 GCF_050015995.1 Dapis brunnea BLCC-M229
CAACCCATTGTTTGAGTAATTCTAAAATTCCCTCTTCATTTTTCCAACCAGTAGCTATTTGTCGCACCGCTGCACGTCGCACATCCGAACTCTCATCAGACACAACCCATTGTTTGAGTAATTCTAAAATTCCCTCTTCATTTTTCCAACCAGTAGCAATTTGTCGCACCGCTTCAATTCGCACACTCGAAGTATCATCAGACACAACCCTTTGTTTGAGCCAAATATAAGTTGAATTATCATCCCTCCAAGTTGTTGCTAGTACCTCCACCGCTTTAGTGCGAATTTCACGAACTAGCTTTCCCTCATCGTCATAAGGTCTATAATAATAACCAAGGTCATACCCAGTCAAATCTTTTAACCTATTTAATAACCGATTCCCCACATCACCAATACTCTGACGACTCCTAACTTCAAACAAACACTTACCCGCCAAAAATAAATTGACAAAGTTTTCCTCTTCCCCCTCTTGCTCCATCAAATAACTAATAATTTCTCCCACAAACTTAGCATCAATCATCCCAGCAATTAACCCCAACACCTCATGCCATTTTGCATCCCGCCAATGGTTCCCAAAAACATCATTTATCAAGTCATCTCTTCCCAGACTTTGTGTTTCCTTAAAGTCCCAAACAAAACTCCAAGCACAGAAATATTCCAAAAAAGTTCGATGCACAAAAGCATAATATTCAGCCCCAACAAAACACAAAATAAAATTACGACTCCGCAACTGTTCCATTAACACCCTAGCCATATTTCTCGCATCATTAATATCTACACTTTTTAGATAATCCCTGATAATTTTTTCTAAATCCTTTTCAGAAATCAAATTACCAGCCAAACCTTCTTTATTCCTCTGCATAAAAGAAGCTACCTGGCGCAAAATTTCCTGTTTATCTTTATAATCAATAGTATTCGGGTTAAGATTCGCATCAACCAGCGTCCGTTCCATATCCCACTGCTGTAATAAAATCCGCGAAGCTTGATTATAAAGTTCTGCCCTATCTTTCGGCAATTCTTGATGACGATTCAAGACAGCCATCATAGTTAATAAAAGGGGATTTCCTGCCAATTCCTTAATAGCTGAAGAATCCTTAATTGCCCGTTTCAACCTTTCCCTTTTCCTCTCCCTTTCTGCCTCATCCTGATAAGTTAAATTATGCCAACGTTGCATAAAATCCTCAACTTGTTCATCTTCCAAATCTTGCAACATAAAATGATAAAACTCAGCATCTCGGAGTTTTTGTGGCTTATAACCAATTACCCGCGAAGTAACAATAACTCGCACATTTTTATAGTCATTAGTAAACCGATGAATATCAGTAATTATTTCCTCTCGTTTTGCAGGCTCAAAAACTTCATCCAATCCATCAAACATTACAATTGCATCACCATTTTGGAATTTTGTATGAAGTTCCTGTTGAGGCAAACGACAAGTTACACCACTACCTTTTTCCAAAAATTCTAGAAAATCTTTACATTGATTAGCATTATGGTTACGCACATAAGTCCGCAGTTCAATTAACAGAGGAATTGGCTTTAAAGATAAATCTTTTCGAGGTAATTCTGCCCATTGTAGAGCAATATATTGTAATAAAGTAGACTTACCAGAACCGGGGTCGCCCAGAATAACTAAATATTTATAGTTGTTGTCTTCTATTAATTCTAAAACCGAGCGAGTTTGCTGTTCAAAATATCTCCGACGGCGACCTTCCAATTGTTCTGGAGAAAAATCTGACTCAAGCTGACCACTATCTTTTAATTGCTTCAAATATTCTTTAGGAATCTCATGTACTTGAGGCATAAATTCTTGAGATTCTCGCACATTTTGAGGAATAAACATTCGCCATAATTTCAATTCATTATAACCATAACCACTCGTATCTAAACTTTCTAATTTCAGATTTCCATATTGTTCTCGGATTCCCTCTTGATGTTTTTTGAGGTCAAATTCAGGTCTAATTTCAGAGTTTTTATTTGCCGATTTCTCCAGATTCTCAGAATCTAATATTGCCCGTAATTCATCAGACTGCCGGATAATATTTTTAACATTTCTCCGATATTGCTTGGCAAGAAATTCCCAGTCAAAATCATCTGGTAAAGGTGAATTAATCTCGTTCCAAGTAGTAGCCAATTTATTAGTATCTAAAAGTTTGAGATTATTATCAAAAGCACTAACCAAAACCTCTAATACCGACGGATTTTTAATAAACTGTTTGAAAAATTTAGAATATTCCTTTAACTCACTTTCACTCAATTCAGCATTTTCTAACTCTTGCTTTCCTAAATCTAAAAAATCTTTAATTGCTTGTGCCGTAGCTTTTTGTAAAGGTTTTCCATTTTTTATCCCACCAATAGCATCAGAGAGACCCTGTTTAAAAAAGTCTTTAACATAGTCTTCAGCAGTACCCTTAGCTAATTCTCCAATAACTTCCCCAGCAATAAATTTAACCGCTTCACTACCCCCCCAAGCAATTAACAATTCAAGCATAATTATTTAACCTGTTATGTGTTAGTTATTTTTAATTATAGTCATTAAAACTTTTGTCTGTTTGTAGTTGCGCTTTAGCGCCAGTTCATTATTGTAGTGGGATGACACACTTAAAAATGTAGGTAAGGAGCGAGCAACCTAGAAGACCTCTCCCCCAACCCCTCTCCTGCAAGGAGAGGGGAGAAATACTCCCCCTTCCCTTGCAGGGAAGGGGGTTGGGGGGTTAGGTTTTTTAACCCACATTTTCAAGCTTGACACGACACTACTGATGTGACACACCTAAAATGTTGTAATAGTTCGCCACAAAACCTAGTATAGTAAGATAGTTGACCTTATACCAATTCATTTTAGAGATCCCACAAATAGTTTCAAACTTTAGATGTGAAATAATTTCCTAAAATTACCATAGCGTCAAACTTTTGAGCCTGTAAAATCTAACTTTTGACTTTTAACTTTTAACTTCCCTGAAACGGTTGAATTATCCCAAAAATGTATGCCTTCTGATTACCCAAAAAGATTAATTTTAATTACCGCATTTTTATCATTAATTCCATTAAGCGCTGCTCAACATTTACCTAAAGTTAGTAATAATTTTCTCTCTACATTGTGGCAGAATATAACACCAAAAAATATTCCGAATGATTCACTTACTCCTGCCACTCCTTCCCCCTCTCCATCTAAACTGCCAAAACCACCACTATCAACTTATAAAAACTTTGACATTGTAATTTATGGAGATGAGCTTCAAGGAATATGTGCTGCTATTTGGGCGAAAAAAACATTAGGAACTACAGGCAAAGTAGTATTAATGCGTTCCAATTATGACTATCAACTTTTAGGTGGTTTATTAACAAGAGGCGCCCTAGCTTACCTCGACTATGATAAAACCCCTGGTTGGCAAAATCAACCTTATTCTCAGTGCTTTCGTAACTTTTTGAAAAAAGCAAAAGTTGTTGAAGCTTGTGTTACTCCAGACCTTGCAGCAAAAGCCATGAAAGAAATGTTAGAAGCAGCAGGAATTATGGTTATTTCTAATGCTGCTATTACTCCTTATGTAGAAAATCAAAAAATTAAATTTGTGCAGATAAATGGTACGAATATTAGAGTCAAAGCCTCTGCATTTATAGACACGACTCAAGATGCAGAATTAGCCAGAAAAGCAGGAGTACCTTATTCTTTAGGATTTGCATCACAAAACCATAAATTACAGAATGAAACTATCGCAACTTCCATTGTTCCGACTGTAACTGGTTTAAGTATTTACGATTTCCAAAAATTAGAATCAAAAATACTTTATAATCGCCAACTAATGGCAAAAATCAAGACAAAAATTCAATCCGAACAAGCTCCTCCCAATGCTAATTTTACCCTGGCAAAGTTTAGATTACCAATAATTAAAACATATCAAGACGGCTATATAAATAGAAGTATTGCCTTAGCCGGAGCCTATCATATTCATCGAAAACATTCATTTAATCTAGGTTTTTCATCAATATTTTTATTTGATAAGCTGAATATTTGTCGTCTAGGTAAACGTTCATTATCTTTGAATGGATTTTTGTTTAAATATGACAGTAAAAAAGTCAGACAAATAGAACTAAATGACTTTAAACCAATCCAGGAAATGATTACAGAAATGAAAGAAATTGAGACTTGGTTGAGGCAAATATCTGGGAAAGATGTCAAAGTAGTTATCCCCTCAGAAGTTTATATTAGACATAGTTTAAATATTACTGATGTTGTTGACCCATTGACAGGAAAAGAAATTATCAAAGGTGGAACTTCAGCAAAAAATTCTATTGGTACTTTTTCTTATGAATTTGATTTTCGGGGTGGTGTTAAAGGTTTAGGTATCAACTATTTACCTCTACCTAGATACAACTTTGGTATTGAAAGTGCTTTAGCTAAAAATGTGAATAACTTAGCAGTTTTAGGGCGATCGTCTGGATATTTAGGAATTGCTGTAGCAGCTTCACGAATTCAAACTATGAGTATTTATCAAGGGCAAGTAATAGGAGTTGCTGCTGCTATGGCTAATCAAAAAGGTATACCCTTAAATCAAATGACCTCTGCTGAAGTTCGGGAAAAATTAGAAAGCTTGACTGGTAGGAAGACAAAATTAAGAGGTATAAATAGAACTGGAAATAGAGATTATAGTCATGTCAAATAATTTGAAGTTATATAATTATAGAGAAGTAGCTAAAAAAAATAAGTAGTAGTGCGTCTAGGTTGAAAATGTGTGTTAAAAACCTAACCCCCCAACCCCCTTCCCTATCCCCCCTTTGAAAGGGGGGATAGGGAAGGGGGAGAAACTCCCCTCTCCTTGCAGGAGAGGGGTTGGGGGAGAGGTCTTAATTTATGAAACTTACTGACAAAATAAAGCTAGACGTTCTAGTAATAACCTGTCTAACAATGCCCAAAAAATCTATTCCCAGAATTGAATATTTACGAGTGCAAAACTATCGGGATATGCGCGATTTAGAACTAAAAAAAATCACTCCATTAACTGTATTTTTGGGTTCTAATGGTAGTGGTAAATCAACAATTATGGTTGAATAGTTATAATTAAAGCTCGTAGTAGGGCTTTAGCCCGAAGATAAATAGGGCTAAAGCCCTACTACAAACAAAAACTTTTTGTTTCGCTTTTCGGCTGTCGCCGACATGAAACGCTACATGAAACGCAAAGCGAAACGTAGTTTTATCGCTCTATTATCCGGACATAATATCACATATTTATTGAAAAATAATGCTGCATTTTTTGATAATGATGTTTACTTTCTCTTCTTCAAAACACCACTACCACCTACAGCACCCAAAGCTAATAAACTGAAAACAGCAGTTGGTTCAGGTGTAGATACTGGGGTATCTGGACGTAAAGTGTATTCGATATCTCCTGCTGCTTCTTGTCCATCAATAAAGTATATAAAAGCTGCTGGCTCATTAATTTCAGGTACAGCTTCTAAAAAAGAAAATTCAACATCTGTATCTATAACATCAGTAATTAATCCCAGGAATTGACCGTCAAAAAATACCTCTGGATCGATTAAATCATCTTCAGTGTAGTTAACGCCCTCGAAATCTAAACTGAATTGGGAAACTAATAAATTAGAATCATCAAATTCAAAAAATCCAGAGTATGTTTCACCAGCTAAAGAACCTGAATCTATACTAACTTCAAAATCATAAATAATTGAAGCTGCATTAACTGGATTAGTATTAATTACAGCAAAACTGAGAATTGCGCTTGTAGCAACGAAATATAACTTTTGAAAAATGTTAGTCATGGTTTTGTTTTGGTAAAAGGTAACAAATATTTGTTGTTTTTCTGATAACTGGAAGGAGTTGTAATAAACCGGGTTTATGGAAGACAGATATTAGTATCGTGGTATCTAATATAAACCCGGTTTCTGTTCTTCAAAGCTATTAAACACCCTGTAGCTTTTGGACGATAGCAGAAAAATTCCTTGCTTTTTTACTACTATACAAAATTTTACGAGTAATGGCAATAGTGATAATACTGATGTCTGAAAGAAAATTTAAGATGCAGTAATTGAGTGAAAGAACTCACACTTTGAGTTTTTTCCATAGTCTGAAGATTTAGAAAAAGAGCGATCGCCTGTGTAAGCGATCGCCATTATATTCACTAGAATGCTATATCAGGTAGATCGGAAAAAATGAAATTATCTGGATTATTCAATTCCGCAGGATTAACATCTTGCACTAACAATAAGGAGCGAGGACGACCATGACCAGCAGTACCATCAGGATCGATAGTCAGGATAGTATTTCCATGACGATAACGGAAACCAACGTAACCGTCAGCAATCGGGTCAACACCTTCAAAACCCACACCATCCAATACTTCAGCTAGGTCAATTTTATCGCTACCAACTTCAAAATCAGTGATAGTGTCTCGTCCATCTCGCAAGCTAGTGTAGACAAACGTATCGTCACCACCGCCACCAGTGAGAGTATCTCTACGTTGGAAACCAGTAATAGTATCATCTCCATCGGTTCCAATCAAATTATCCCGACGTCGAGTACCCTCAATTACTTCTCCAGGAGTTGGTAAATTCAAACTAACAATTAATGGATCGTGGTCGCTTGCTCGCTGATTGGTTTCAGCAAATTCACTGTTCACATGAACAATGTCAAATTCAGCGCCTTCATCCAAGCTATCGCTCACCAAAATATGATCCAGAGACTGAGAATTACCTTGGAAGATGAAGCTATAACGCTCATTCTCAGGTAGTGTTTCTGTTAAGTTGGTCAGATTTTGTTCCAGGGTATCAAGTGGAGAAACAAACTCAAATTCGTTGAAGTCTCCTAGCACTACAACATTTGCATTGGGGTCAGCAGTTAGAGTATCTGTAACAAATCCCTGGACTGCGTTTGCTTGAGCTTGTCGTTCATCTAGACTACCGTTAACGGTTACGTCTTCCTGACGAGCATCAAAAGGTTGTTCAATACCGAGAATAGGCGCACTACCTCCCTTGGAAGAGAAGTGGTTACTCACAACACTAACTTCTTGACCGTTAAACTCAAAGTCGGCAACCAGTGGTAGACGAGCGCCATCGAAAGCACTACCAGGATTTTGGTCTCCAATAGTTTGAACGGAACCATCGACTAAATCAACACGAGCAGGATTATACAAGAAAGCAGTCCGGATATTTCCTCCTGGTTGACCTCCGCTAGCACCCTCAGTAATAAAGCTATTGTCAATAAATTCGTAAGTTGGACCACCTGCTACACTGATCGCATCCACCAAGGTCTGAAGTGTAACATTTGCAGAAATAACACCGTCGTTAATCTCAGCTCCTGTGTTGTCTTGAACTTCCTGTAACCCAATAATGTCTGGCGCATTTAGGTTATTGACAACTTGAGCAGCAATAGCATCAAAGCGACCATCTCCAATGTCATCATCAACGTCACGCGGATCATTGTCGTCCACAAGATTAACATCTTCAACTACTGGATCGAGGTTGAGAACATTGTAACTGGCAACTGTTAGTTGATCGCTGCTTCCTACTATGGAACTAACTTCAGGTTGTAAGTTAGCAGAGGTAATGTTGCTCGTGAAGTCTTCAGTGGGAAGGATTTCAAAGTTACCAAAACTGTAGTTGACAACCCCAGTTACGTTACCCAGACTATCTCCAGCATCAACATTAGGGAAGTTGAAGTCAAAAACCCCTGAATCTTCATCAATTTGAACTTTTTCGGGGTTGAAGTCATTGGGGCTAATATTAAGTGTACCGCGATCGCTAATTCCTGTAGCATCTACACCATTATCAACAACGGTAAAAATTTCACCAAAGCGGTTGGTCGGAGCAACAGCAACTACATTTTGAGCAGTGACTCGCATTCCTTCTAAAGACTCGAAGAAGTCAATACCATCGGTTGTCGGGTCAAAGCTGGCAAAGGCATCATCATCAATATTTTCCGTTGGAGGTACGCGACCACCAGAACCTATTATGACGGCATCAGGAAGACCATTACCACTAGAAATATTCGTGATTGTAGGACTACTAATCTGAGTAGTGGATAGGTTACGAGTAGAAGTACCACCAGGAGTAAACTCAGAGACTGTACCTTCAACTTGTAGTTCATCACCTACAATGACTCCAGGTGCTGAACCAGTGAAGACAAATATAGCATCAGAGGTAGCATCATTACCATCTCCTGTTGGATCTTGTAGATAGAAACCATTACTATCTACTGCTGTGACAATACCTGTGGTGGTAACTGCTTGACCTTCTAAAGCGGAGGTGTGACCTGCACCTTGAATATCGTAAATGGGTGTAATCACAAAACTATCGTCATTTGGAAGAGTCCCCCCTGGAGAACCAATATCGGCACCTGAATTACCCCCTGCTGCTGCACTGGTGTAAGCAACACCACCAGCAGGTGTAACAACGCCATCTGTGCTAAGAACAAAGCTACTCTGATCTGCCAAATTATTCAGATATACTGAGCCAGAACCATCATCAATGTTGGGATAAGATATAGAAACAAGAGCATTGGCTTGAGTTGTATTGTCACCCTGATAGCTAGCAAAACTATCCCAGAGACCAACAGTGTCACCACCATTATTTAGCCCCAAGGCACTCCAGTCAGTTACTGCAATCAGGTTAATCCCCTCACCCCAAGCTGCTGTGAAATCAGCCACAGAAACATCATCCGCATTGTAAAGAATCGCAGTTGCACCGGGGTCAATGGAACCACTGGCAATATTCGCGCTGGCCAAGGCGACAGAATTGAAGTCGTCCAGTACATAGCCTGAGAGATCAACGGTGCTGCTGTCTGCGTTGTAAATTTCGACCCATTCCCAATCATCTTCTGCACTGGCAGGGTTGAACATGATTTCTGATATGACTAGATTGGGAGTGGTAGAGCTACCACCATCATTGTCGTTATCACCTGTAATCTCAATGTTATCAATTGCTATATCCTCGTCACCAGAGTCAAGATCAAAGGTAATGCGAAGGTCTAGGGTGGAACCTGTTCCAGCAATTGCACTTGAGAAGGATGCAAAGGTGTCTGTTACCTCTGTCCCATCACCATTCCCATCGAAATCAGTATCTTGTGCAGGAACAGCGTTGAAGTTATCACCATCAGGAATACTTTCAATCGCCAGTAAATTTGTAAACCCAGCACCATCAATCTGATACTCAAATAAAACGAAATCAAGTACATCCCAATCCTGACTACTACCATCATCATCTTCAGCTAACAGCGTGCTAAAGTTGAGATTGCTAAAACCTGCAATATCAATTCCTGAGAAAGTTAATGTTTGCTGAGACGCAGCACCTTCTCCATCAATGTCTTGAGCAGCGAAATAGAAGCTGCCTTCAGGATTTACAACGTCGTAAAAACTGCCAATATTACTACCATCAGTGCGAGTGAAAAAATCACCAGCTCCATCACTGAATTCTGGGATTGAGGTAGTATACCTAGTTCCATTACCATCAGTCTCAAAATTTTCAATAAAAAGTGTAGTCATAGGAAAACTTTCTCCAATTTTTCTTTAGGCCGATATTATGAATGAAAACTCTTGAAAATTCAAAACATTACAATACATTCACATTCTTGTGAATTTACACTCAGATATATTAACCTGCACATCCTTTTCTGTTAGATTACTTAGTTAATCTAAACAAATCTATCTTGTGTTTTGGTTAAATTTAGGTTAAAATCTCAGTATATTTACAGAAACTTCATTTGATCTATCAATTTTGTAAAGATTATGTAAAATAAATAAATTATTGGCTGCAAAAACCTAATTTTCATGTTATAATTAATTATTTTTTTAGTCTGCCTAAAAACACAAAGAAACCGAGTTTTTTGCCCTAATTGTTGGTTTTCCCACTAATTTTCGTCGAGAAACCCTGTTTCTCCACAACTCCTGAGCTAGTCAACACAACGACTGCCACTAACTAATATCAAAAACATGATAACCCCATGCAGGTACATCCAAATACAGACCTCGTGAAATTAACTTATCTCCCAAGCGATCGTAACTAACATCATTCATTAAATCTTGTAGTCTATACCTTTCACCCCTGAGACTCTCAAATGGTAAATGAACGTAACATTGTCCCTGATAAGGAGCATAGTTAACCGTTATTAACAAAAGTCGTTCATCTTTGCCTTCCCAGACAAAAGCAATAAAATTATTCCATGTCAAATTTCCTTCCCATGCAGCTACACATTCGAGTAACTGCCAATTTCCCTCACGAACAATATCCAGAGCCAAACAATCTAATAATTGATGGTAAAATCTCTCTAATTTGGGAACAGTTCGTTCTTGAGGAGCATAACATAAGTGCATCGAAATTTTCTGAGACCAACCTTGTAACTGACCTTGATGGAAAAAACGTAAACCAGGGGTAAAATAAGTCAAAATAGCAGCAGCTTGATGAACTCTTGGTGGAAAAGTTGCATTTGCCCTGGGTTCATCGTGATTTTCGATAAACCGTGCTAACTTACTTTGAAAATCAAGATCGGCATAAAGATGTTCTCTAACTGGAATTGCCTGCTGTTGATGGACGCGATCGTATAACCGTTTGTCATAAGTGTAGTCAAATCCTAACTGTTGCAGTTCCCACTCCAAATTCCAATATACTTCTGCCATAAAGATAAAATCTGCATATTGCTGTTTAACTTGGGAAATTGCATCAGACCAAAATGCTTCCATCGGAATACCCCAAGTATGCTCAAAAATATTTGGTAATATTAGCATTGCCATATCGCAGCGAACGCCATCGCACAAATGAGCAACATTGAATAACTCTGCTAACATCGCCTCCTGTAATTTGGGGTTGCCGTAGTTCAGTTGCAAAGTATCAGACCAACCTGGAAAATAGGGGTCTCTTCCATGAGCAAATATTTTGCTACCTGCTGGCAATTCTATTTGTATATAGTTGTAGGGTTCTCGTTCGATATCAGCTTGGGTTCCCTGAATATAAAAGTCAGAGTTAGTTTCTATCCAAGGATGATCTGGAGCAGTATGGTTGGGGACAAAATCAAGCATAAGTTTGATCCCCCGTTGATGGAGGCGATCGCGCAGTCGCAACATAGCTGCATTGTCACCGAGGTTTTCATGGATGTGATAACCAGTTACGGCAAAACAAGACCCACAAATATAATCTTCTTGGAAGTCGTCACCAAAAAGTTCTATAGCTTCTTTTCGCCAATCAGGATTGCCACGAGATATCTCTCGCCCCATTATTCCTGTCTGCCAAACTCCTAAAAAGTATACCCAGTCAAATCCTATCTTTGCTATTTCGTCTAATTCTGCATCGGGAATATCATCTAAGGTGGCGCGACGACCCAACTCTTGAGATAATTTGTTTAGCCAAACACGGGTGTTTATTTGATAGAGAGAAGGATTAATCATATATTTCACATTTGAGAGTTGAAAATTATTTATGACATCTTGAAAGCAAATTTGTATGACAACCCATTAGAAATTTTGGCTGAAAACAACTAAAGTCCGATCGAACAAATCTGTCACTTGCAAAGCGATCGCCTATTTTTCATCATCTTTGGGGAGAAGGTTATTGATGCTGTATCTCATATCAAGTTAGTCTTGTTTTAGTACAACGCTCCCACATCAGATGTCCTGTTAATCGTTTGTCACTCACCTTAAAGGAAGGTGTCGTTAATAATAAATAATCTTCTGTAAATTCAAAGAAACGTTTTTGGTCTGTACCAACCCAATTAGGAAATAAAGAGGCTTTAACATGGTGAATTACTTTTTTATCCTGAATTTCATAGCTACCACAATAGGAGATATATGCTTCCACCGCATGAGCTTTCTCTTGTGTGCTTCCTCCAAAAAAATCTTCAGAGGAAAACTTGGGACGCCTTGCAGCCATAATTACCACCGACATATATCCATCTTCTCCATACATTAGATATCCAATCGTCTCTTTACCGTATGGGTAGCTTACTTCACCATTTACATCTTTGAGTTCAAAAGATACCAGTCGCCAAGTTCCAACAAATTGATTTTGTGTCATTTTAGTTCCTGACTTTGTTTTGCAGAAATTAACAGATATAGCACTACGCAAATAGGGCGCGGACATTTCTAAATCCTGAAACCTTTTGATAGTCAACTGTTCCCAGTTAAGTGTTCCCTATTCCCGATTCAAGTAGCGCTATAATACTAGAGTTCAATTGACAAAATAGTTATAAATTTTTCTTGACTTAGGAATGAGAATTTTATTATCTACATAAGTTAAATTGCCTAAGTTCCATACCGTATGAGTTATGAAAAAAAGTTCTGTACTTTATTTAATTCTCATTCCTTAGTGAGCTAATGCCAATTCCCCATATGGGGTTGTACTTAATCAAAATTCCAATTATTACTTGCTAGGTCTTTGAGAGAAGATATATTAATTCATTTTTAGATTTTATATTCTCTATGTAGTGATAGTTTGGATAAAAGGTCAACGAGGGATCTTAGATTATTATGTATGAAATCCAGAATTTAGGGGGCTTTTGTGTTCCCTGTTCCCTTCCTCCAGCCTAAATCACTACATCTACACGACTACCCTCTATTCAATAGACATCTCCAGCTTTACCGTTCTGAAAATTTAGACTATATGGTTTAAATACTGAACAGCTTAAAAACAGAAGATTAGATTTTTAGCTACTTAAGTCTCTAACTTGTCTTATTTTTATCTGCTACTATTGCCAAGTTACCTATTTATAGTATTTGTTTTGTGGTCTGCGTTCATCCAACTTCCGATACACATCTCGCAAATCAACATTATGATGTGCTAGAGCAACTAAAGTATGGTAAAATAAATCTGCCGCTTCCGCAGCGATCGCCTCTTTCTCATCATCTTTACAAGCCATTACCACCTCTGCTGACTCTTCTCCAATTTTCTTAAGAATTTTATTATCTCCTCCAGCAAATAACTTACAAGTATAAGAACCTTCCTGTGGATGGTCGCGGCGATCGCTAATCACATCAAAAAGTTGAGACAACATATCTGCTGGTGGTTTTACAACCTCCCCATCCACCAGATGAAAACAACTCCTTTCCCCTTTATGACAGGCAATATCTCCCACCTGTTCAACTCCCACTAATAAAGTATCACTATCGCAGTCGTAGCGCATCCACTTAATATTTTGAAAATGACCCGAAGTCGCCCCCTTATGCCAAAACTCTTGCCGAGAACGACTCCAAAAGCAAGTTTGCCCGGTTTCCAGAGTTTTTTGTAATGATTCCTGGTTCATCCAGGCCATCATCAACACCGTACCATCTAAATAATCTTGAATAATAGCGGGTACAAGTCCCTGTTCATTGTAACGAACCTGCTCCACTGGAATCAATTGACTTAAACCTACTGGTTGGGAGGTAGACATTATGTGCCCCAAAAAATTTGTTTGTATACTCGGAGTTTAGAATATCTTTTGAGTATTTTCTGAATGTTTAATCTTAAATTTTAATTTGTTTTTGGCTAATATCATAAAACAGATAAATTGTCAAAAAAGAGCTTCATAATTCTCCAAAAATTACTGTAAATATATACCTGCTGGAATGATAGAATTATTCAAATTATAGATATAGATTTATATTAATTTGGTGATAACATGAAATCCCCATATCGGGATTGAAAAAAAGACAAATTAAGGAGAGTAAAATTGGTAGCTACTACACTTAATACCACTAAATCTGAAGAAATTTTTGCAGCAGCCCAAAAACTCATGCCTGGGGGAGTTAGTTCTCCGGTTAGAGCATTCAAATCTGTTGGTGGCCAGCCAATTGTATTTGACAGAGTTAAGGGAGCCTATATTTGGGACGTCGATGGCAACAAATATATTGATTATGTTGGTACTTGGGGACCTGCTATCTGTGGTCATGCTCACCCAGAAGTATTAAACGCTCTGAAAGAAGTTTTGGAAAAAGGCACAAGTTTCGGTGCTCCCTGTGCTTTGGAAAATACTTTGGCTGAAATGGTTATTGATGCTGTACCGAGCATCGAAATGGTCCGCTTTGTCAACTCTGGTACAGAAGCTTGTATGGCTGTACTCCGTTTGATGCGAGCCTTTACAGGTAGAGATAAAGTAATTAAATTTGAAGGTTGTTATCATGGCCACGCTGATATGTTTCTCGTCAAAGCTGGTTCCGGTGTAGCAACCCTTGGTCTACCAGACTCTCCTGGAGTGCCTAAGTCTGTGACTAGCAATACCTTAACTGCTCCTTACAACGATTTGGAGGCAGTTAAACAACTATTTGCCGACAACCCTGACCAAATTTCTGGTGTTATCCTCGAACCCGTGGTCGGCAACTCTGGTTTTATTACCCCAGATGCAGGTTTCTTGGAAGGGTTACGGATGATTACCCAGGATAACGGTGCATTACTTGTGTTTGATGAAGTAATGACTGGCTTCCGTATTGCTTATGGTGGCGCTCAGGAAAAATTTAACGTTACTCCAGATTTGACAACTTTAGGAAAAATTATTGGTGGTGGTCTACCTGTGGGAGCTTATGGCGGTCGTCAGGATATTATGTCTATGGTTGCTCCAGCAGGTCCGATGTATCAAGCTGGAACTCTTTCTGGTAATCCCCTGGCTATGACTGCTGGTATTAAAACTCTGGAATTGCTACATAAACCAGGTACTTATGAGCAATTAAACAAGATTACTCAGAAACTTGCTGACGGGTTATTGGCTATTGGAAAAGAAACTGGTATTGCTGTTTGTGGCGGGCATATTAGTGCAATGTTTGGTATGTTTTTTCATCAAGGACCTGTTCACAATTATGATGATGCGAAAAAGTCTGATTTAAGCAAATTTAGTAAGTTCCACCGAGGAATGTTGGAGCGTGGAATTTATTTGGCTCCTTCTCAGTTTGAGGCAGGGTTTACTTCTTTAGCGCATACTGAGGAGGATATTGACCGGACTTTGGCTGCAGCAAAAGAAGTTATGTCCAGTCTTTAAGAGTTTTTAATGGGTAATGGTTGATTTGTCATTTTTCTATTACCCATCTAAGTACAGCGATCGGTTAGGAGTTAGCAGTATATTCACGATAAGTTAGGTGGAAATAAAAAGTTTTAGTGTTTAAGGTGTGGTTATACCGCACATCAGGATTGGAACCGCGCTCATAATATTATGTTACGAGCTTTGTAGGAATAGGCGAATAGCACTCACTTTAACTGGTGATGCTATACAGATTGAAGGTGCATAGCTTTGAGTAGGTTAAATGTTGCACTTAGATATATAGATTCAAAACTATTGCGCAATAGTTCTGAGGAATTTTCCAGATAAGAGTATCTTCTCAACATCTACCCTAGGAAGTAAATTGAATATCTTTTTCTTTTTTGATTAGCAATTTAATCCACAAAGACTCAGATATATAGATTCAAAACTATTACGCAACAGTTCCGAGGAATTTTCCAGATAAGAGTATCTTCTCAACATCTACCCTAGGAAGTAAATTGAATATCTTTTTTCTTTTTTGATTAGTAGTTTAATCGACAAAGACTCAGATATACAGATTCAAAACTATTACGCAACAGTTCCGAGGAATTTTCCAGATAAGAGTATCTT